>JACDAF010000333.1 GCA_013695575.1 Chloroflexota bacterium
ACCGAGCCCGGTCCCGGTGCTCGCGACCATCCGCCCGATCGGCGACGCGGCGAACGCGGGATCTGTCGTCGGCGGGCCCTCGAGCTCGCCATCGCCGGAGCGGGGCTGGCGCAGGATCGCCGGACGACCCTCGAGCGCCGTCTGGATCTCGGACTCGAGCCATTCGCGGCCAGGCCCGTCCAGGTACGGGACGGTGTGCCCGATCACCAGCGCGCGCGCCCGATCCGGATGGTCGAGGCCGAACTGCGCGGTGACGACGCCGCCGAGCGAGCTGCCCGCGATGATCGCACGCTCGATCTCGAGGGCATCGAGCAACCCCGCGAGATCGAACGCGAGGTCCGCCGCGCTCCAGCTCCCCGATGGGCTCGCCGAGCGGCCGGTACCGCGACGGTCGTACGTGAGGACGCGGTATCGCTGCGAGAAGACCGGAGCCTGGAAGAACAGCCACGGGGTATGGTCGTGCGCTTGGAACACGATCGGCGTGCCTTCGCCAAGCGACTCGTAGTAGAGCTCGACCCCGTTGGCGATCGCGCGCGGCACCTCAGGGATGCTAGTGGCGTGACCCGGAATGGCTTTGCTGGTTCGCGGCACGGGCGGCCGAGGTCAAGGAGCCGAGGAGCACATGAGGGAGTGCATCCGCAGATGCTCGACCGAGCGCGCGGACGAAGGCGACGCAGAGATCGGCCGTGCCGTGCCGATGAAACAGCAAGCCGTTTCCAGGACACGCCACTAGACGGCCGCGAACACCCGCCATTCGTCGGGAATTCCCTTGAGCCGGTGCGGCCCGCGCTCTTCGAAGACCAGGCCGGAGCCCGGGACCAGGTCGCGGACCGTGCTCGATACCAGCACCTCGCCGGGTACCGCGAGCTCCCGGACGCGGGCACCGATGATGGCCGCGAGCCCGCCGACCTTTCCCCCGATCTGCTCGCACTCGCCGGTGTGGACGCCAGCGCGGATATCGATGCCGAGCTCGCGCACGCCATCGCGCACCGCGAGCGCGCAGCGGACCGCGCGCGCGGGGCCGTCGAACGTCGCGTAGAAGCCATCGCCGGCGGTGTCCTGCTCGACGCCGCGGTGGCGGCGCAGTTCCGCCCGCACGAGCCCGTGGTGCCGCTCGACGAGCTCGCGCCAGCGGCGATCGCCGATCTCGGCCGCCCGTTTCGTCCCTTCGACAATGTCGGTGAAGAGCACGGTGGCGAGGAAGCGGTCCGGTTCCACCGGAGGTCGCGCGCCGGTGAGAAAGTGTTGGATCTCCTCGACGACCCGGTCGGCGTTCGCGAAGAACGGCACGTGGTCGCCGCCGGTCAGCTCGATGAGCCGCGCGCCGGGGATGCGTTCTGCGATCCAGCGTCCCTCCTCGATCCGCGCGTCGCGGTCTCCTGTCGCGTGGAGCATGAGCGTCGGGACGCGGATCGTCGGCAGGACGGCGCGGATGTCGATATCGGTGTTCATGCGCCCGAGCGCGACCGCCGCGCTCGGGCTGACGCTGAGCCGCGCGAAACGCGCGAACCAGGACTTCACGCTCGGGTCGTCGGCGAGGCTCGGCGCGATGACGCTCAGGTCAGTCTCGCCACCCCACCGCGCCGCGAGACCGGCCAGCCACTCGTCGCGTTCTTGCCAGGTCGGCGCCCACGGGTGGTCGGGCGACCAGCGCCGCTTCGCGAAGATCCCGTGCGTGATGAGCGCTCGCACGCGGCCGGGATACGTCGCCGCGAAGAGGACGCACATGCTGCCGCCCTCGGAGGAGCCGAACAGAGCGGCGTGCTCGGAGCCGACCACGTCCAACACCGCCCGGATGTCGTCGGTGCGCTCCTCGAGCGTCGGGGGCCGGTCGTCGGGGACCCGGTCCGAGAGCCCCGTGCCGCGCTTGTCGAACAGGATGAGGCGCGAGAACGAGGCAAGGCGCTCGTAGAACCGCGCGATGTGGGGCTCCTCCCAGCCGAGCTCGACGTTGGTGATCCAGCCGCCTGAGTAGAGCAGGTCGATCGGTCCGTCGCCGACGACCTGGTACGCGATGTTGACGTCGCCGCTCCGCGTGTAGCGCGTTTCCGGGAGCGTCATGCGTCCGGTCTCTCAGCGACACGTCGCCCGGACGCGTACACCTCGCGCACGAGCGGCGCGCCGAGGCGGTAGGCGAGGTCTCGCTCGTCGTCCGTGTCGAGGACGACGATATCGGCGCGACGGCCCTCGACCAGCGCACCGGTGCGATCGCCACGCCCGAGCGCGTGGGCCGCGTTCACGGTGGCGGCGACGATCGCCTCCTGGGGCGTCAGCCCGCAGAGCACCGCGGCCATGGCGATCGCGCTCGGCATGCCTTCCAACGGAGAGGTGCCGGGATTGTGGTCCGTCGCGATCGCGACCGGCACGCGGGCAGTGATGAAGCGCCGTGCCTCCGGCGGCGTGTAGCCGACGAAGAACGCGCTTCCCGGCAGGAGCACCGCGACCGTGCCCGCTTTCGCGAGCGCGCGTAACCCGTCCGCGCTCGCGTTCGCGACGTGGTCCGCGGATCGCGCGCCCAGGCGCGCCGCCCACGCGGCGCCGCCCACGTCGTTGAGCTGGTCCACGTGCGCGGTCAGCGCGAGGCCGAGCTTCCGAGCGGCCGTGAAGAACGGCCGCACCTCGTCGGCCTCGAAGACGCCTTTCTCGACGAACGCGTCGACGGCCTCGGCAAGCCGCTCGGCGGCCACGACCTGCAGCGCCTGCTCGATCTCCCTGAGGAAGCCCTTCCGGTCCTCGACGTAGCGTCCCGGCAGCGCGTGCGCCGCGAGATAGGTCGGCGCGATGTCGATGGCGGCCTCGTCGCGCAGCCGCGCGATCAGCCGCAGCTGCCGCAGCTCCTCGTCGGGCTCGAGCCCGTAGCCGCTCTTCACCTCGATCGTGGTCGTTCCCTGCGCCATGGCGCCGGCAAGGCGGCGTCGCACGAGCGCGAGCAGGGTCTCGTCGGCCGCCTCCCGCGTCGCCCGCACCGTCGAGTGAATGCCGCCGCCCCGCTCGAGCACGGAGAGGTAATCGGCGCCGCTCTTGCGCGTCGTGAACTCGTCCCAGCGCTCTCCCGCGTAGCAGAGGTGAGTGTGCGCGTCGACGAACCCCGGCATGGCCACGCGTCCCTGGACGCTCCGCTCGACGGTGCCGGCGCTCAGCTCGAGCCGCTGCCAGGTGGTCCCCCGCCCCGTCGCGACGATGACGCCGTCGCGTGCCGCTACCCACCCGTCCTCCACGACGCCGAGCTCGCTCGCGACGGGTCCTGTCCGCGGGGCTTCGCGGCGCAACGGCGCGAGCGTCAAGAGGCGTGCGCCATGGATCAGGAGATCCGCCTCGTCGCTCGCTCTCACTCGATGCTCAAGCACGGGCTGCGCCCGTGCCACGCCGCGGCGCACGGACTCGCTCCTCACGGCAAAGCCGCTCGTCGTTCGCGTCTCACTCGATGAAGTGGCCTTCAATGATCTGTGTGCGCGCGAGGCCGTCGAGCCGCAGTGAGGCTCGCGCGACCTCGAGCATCGCCTCAAGCGGGGCGAGCCCGATGAGCTCACCGCGGAGCACCTGCACACCGGCGGCGCTCGCGCGGGACTCGACCTCGCGCCACACCGCCGCGAGGGACGTCACGCTGTGGTCGAGCAGGTTCATCGAGACCTGCGCGCGCGGGGGCGAGGTGAGCTCGAAGCCCATCGCCTGGACCGCCGGCAGGCCGCCTGCTGATTCGCGGATCGCCTTGGCGATCCGCTTGGCGATCTTCACGTCCGCGGTATCGAGCTCGATGTTGAACGCGATGAGCGGCGGACGGGCTCCGACGACGATCGCACCGTGGGTCGGATGGACCGACGCGGGTCCCTCATCGGGCGCGTGGGTCGTGGCCATCAGGCTCTGCAGACCTTCGTATTGCGGCTTGCGGATGTCGGGGAGCCGTGCGCGCTCCGGCGTCGTCGCGGCCTTCGCGTAGTAGTAGACGGGCACGTCGTGCGCCGCCGCGATCGCCTTTCCGACACGTCTCGCGATCGCCACGCACTCCTCCATTGTCGAGCCCGACAGCGGCACGAACGGCACGACGTCCACGGCGCCGAGGCGCGGGTGCTCGCCGCGGTGCGACCGCATGTCGATCTCGCGGTAGGCGGCTGCGACGAGCGCCAGCGCGGCGGACTCGACCGCAGCGGCCTCGCCGGCGAACGTCAGGACGGAGCGGTTATGGTCCGGGTCGCTCGTCGTGTCGAGGAGGCGCACGCCGGGGACCGCCGCCACCACGTGTGCGAACCCGCGCACGACCTCAGGACGCCGCCCTTCGCTCACGTTCGGCACGCACTCCACGAGGCCGGCCACCCTAGCCGCCCGGCGCGAACACGCTGAGCCCGGCCACGTTCGCCGCTTGCGAGAGGCGGTCGTCGTAGGTGACGAAACCGTCAAGTGGGTCGACCGAGAGCGCGGTCGCGAGGTGGATCGAGTCGAGCGTGC
>JACDAF010000336.1 GCA_013695575.1 Chloroflexota bacterium
CTAGGTGGCTGCCGAGAAAGTCGGTAGCCGAGATCGGAGACACAACATGGAGTACACCGCAGCGCTCAGGCACCGCGACATGTTGTGCTCGCTCACACGCGTCAGCACTTTTTCTCCAGCCACCTAGGCGTCGCGCCCGGTTCCGCAACCTGCTCACCGTGTGGGTGCCTCGCTGTCTCACCGATTGGCGCCGTTTGCCGTCCAGCTGGACAGTTGGCCAGGGCGTCTGACTTCGATGTTCGAAGTACACCTCCCGTAAGGGCTGATCGCATTGGACATGCCACGGCTTGTTGAGCCCTGGACCCTCGAAGTGGCGAATCGCCGGATTGCGACGCGCCTCGTCGGTCGCTTCTCGGCCGAAGACGTATACCGACCACGGAAAGCCCATCACGCTGTTCATGCAGTTCCAACGCGGGTGAAGAGCACGCCAACGCTCCGCTAGGACCACATTCAGAGCGTCCTGATCGCGGAACATAAGGTCTTGCCGGTTCACTCTGCCGTACTCCAGGACGGCATTGGCGCATTGCTCTCGGCGCATCAGGTCCAGATTCATCAGCAGCACGCCCGCGTTGAAATAGCGCTGCGGCATATCCAGGCCCAGTTCGGCGGGCCGATGTAGGTGATCGAGTTGGAAGACGTTCGTCACTGCCGCGACGAAATGATTGCTGACGTCCGTCTCCCAGAGCGATTGAAGAGAATCGAGTGCGAGAAGGTCGCAGTCCAAGAACAGCACGCGGTCCATGCCCGGCAGGAGCTCGGGCGCGAGGGCCCGGTACCACGTCGCCTTGCCGGTGAAACCGATCACCGGAAGGCCTTCGCATCTCTCGTCGGGCACCTCTACGAAAGAGATGCTCCCTCCACCGCGTTCCACCATCGCGGTCAGAGGCGAGTGAACGGCACGAGGATATTCGGGTGGATGAAGGTACGTGATGCGGACTTCGCCGCGGCCGTGTTGCGCAAGCACCGAGTGCAGCATCGCGGCGCTGTGGGCTACGTAGTTGCCCTCCGCTGCACAGCAGACGTCGATAACGGTGGATTCCACGGGTCCTTGCAGTCTCAGGGCTATTCGACCACGACAGCCATGGCCTGGGCGTTGGTGTCCCGATCTCGCCTGCCTATCGCGGTTACCCGCACGAGCGTCGTCCTGCACGGAAGCCTAGGCGCGTTCGTCTCTGAGCTGGCTGTGTGACCGGGCGGGATCGTCGGCGTACTCGAGCGGTCAACGAGCGGCGTTCCCCGCTGCGTCGTGCCTAGCATGGCGCCGAGTATGGGAGACGTCGCACAGAACCTCGAAGTTTGGAACAAGACCTGGGATTGGTCGCGGCGCGGGGACGAGTGGTCGGACTGGTGGGGGGGCACATCCGCCGAGTGGTTCGGGGCGCTGCTTCCCCGCATCCACACGTACGTACCGACGGGCACCATCCTGGAGATCGCGCCGGGGTACGGAAGGTGGACTCAGTACCTGAAGGATCTGTGTGATCGTCTGGTCGTGGTCGACCTTGCCGAGCGCTGCATCGACCATTGCCGCGAGCGCTTCGCGAGTGCGTCAAACATCGAGTACCACGTGAACGACGGTCGCTCGCTGGACATGGTCGCAGATGAATCCGTCGACTTCGTGTTCAGCTTCGACTCGCTCGTTCACGCGGAAATCGACGTGCTCGCTGCGTATCTCGATCAGCTTGCACGGAAACTGAAGCCACATGGTGTCGGTTTTGCTCACCATTCGAACGCCGGCGCTTACCCTGTCTTGGTGAATCTGGCGCTTCGAACTCCTGACCGCTTGCGCAGACCGTTGATCGAGAAGGGCGTATTCCCGGACCTGTACGCCTGGCGAGCTACGAGCGTGACCGCTGAATCGTTCGCATCGCAGTGTGAAGTTGCAGGGCTGGCCTGTATCGCCCAGGAGAAGATCAACTGGGGACGAGGGATCTACCTCACTGATGTCCTGTCGGTCTTCACGCGTCGTGGCTCTCGCTGGGAACGAGCGCGGCGCGTGCGGCGGAATCCGTTCTTTCGTTGGGAAGCCCGACGTATGGCTGCGCTCTACGCGAACCGATCGTGACGAGGCGGTTCGTCATGGCATTGGTCGGGCAAGCAGCCAATAGTGGAGGTCACCGCGCATCTTGATGAGGTTGCTTAGGGTGTCCCGGAACGGTCGCCGGAAGCAGTGGCGCAGCTTCGGGCGCTGCGCACCCTGGCCGTTGCGAAGGATGTAGGGCCGTCCCCTGGCCGCGACCTCGAACCCGGCTGCGTTCACGAGCCGCTCGAGCCCGCCCGGGTTGACACACCACCAGAACGGGAGGCCTGGAGGCATGACCGCTTCGGCCACAGGACGCCGACGGATCACATTGAGGTTCGGGGCAATCGCCTCGTTGAGCAGGAGCGGTCCAGCCAGGACGGTCTTGACCGCGGAGAGCGCCCGGACCGGGTCGCGGAGATGCAGGAGCAGCGTGCCGAGCGTTGCGAATTCAAACGTCCCGAAGGCCTCCGGCTGAAGCTTGTATACCGACAGCATCTCGCGCTGCACTCGAGACCCGAGAGCAGCGCGGGCGAACTCGAAGGCGCGATTCCCCAGGTCAAGCTCATGCTTGATGTCATCCTCGGGCGGGCGGAAGCCGGGGAAATCGACGTCAGACGGGTCGTCGATGTCGAGCGACACGACCTCAGCCGCGCCTCGGCGCTCCATCTCGAACGCGAAGAAGCCGTCTCGGCTCCCGACGTCGAGACAGCGGAGGCCACGGAGATCGGGCCAGGGCAGCGCGTTGACAATTGGCCGATGGTCGTACCGTCCGGGCGTCGTGACGCCTCCGCCGAGGTCGATGGTGTGGTACCAGCGCAGCTGGGTGATCGCCGGTACGAGCTCGTTGCAGTCTGGGAGCGCGGCCATAGCGGGCCGTAGCGTAATCGGGACTGCCCGCGCGGATCATCGGATCCGCTGCAGAAGGCCCTCCGGCGACGAGGTAAGTCCATAGAGCTCCAGGTCTCGACGCACCCGGAATGCTTGTCCTTCCTCGGTCGCCAGCCAGTCGCGAACGGCCGGAAGCACGCCTCGCGGCCAGCCGTCATCGAGGCGAAGCTCTTCGATATCGACGCATCCGTCTTCTACGACGAAATAGCCGTCCGGCTGCACGAACCGGGAGAAGTTGGCGAGCGCGGCCCAGGTGGTCTCGTATACGTGGGCGGAGTCCTCGGCCACCAACACAGGAGTGCCCACGGGCACGATTTCCGCGACGCGTTCGGCGGTGACGGGATCGCGCACGTCACCGGCAATGAGCTGAATCGATGACCGCCAATCGGGGTCAGCCGCGTCCAGTGCCTCGATCATTTGGGAGGGGTCGATCTCGATGCTGACGACGAACGGTTCCGTGACCCGCTTGTACGACGCGAGAGTTCGAAGCCGATCACGAAACCAAAGCGCGCTGCCGCCACCGTACGCGCCTAACTCGATCACTACCCGAGGCGATGTACTCCACAACAAGTGTTCGTAGACGCGTAGGTCTTCGGGAAGCTTGCACAGCGGGAGACCGGCGTATACATCGTGGACACTCTGGCGGATCCGGCTCATCCAGAGCTGTCGAACTGAGTCAGCGTGCTGAGTGATCACTGTCGGAGGCAGGTCCTGCGCGATCGCCGCGCGGACACGAGGTTCCGGGCGGCGGGGCCTGGGCAGTCGGTGAGCGACCCTTGCCTTCCACATCTTCGATAACCATAGGTCGACCGGATCTGCGTCCTGT
>JACDAF010000340.1 GCA_013695575.1 Chloroflexota bacterium
CAGAAGCCCCTGCCGGAGAACCCCGAGGCCGAAGCTTCCCTGCTCGGCGCGATCCTCCTCGACGCGCACGTCTACGAGGAGATCGGCCGACATCTGCTGACACCCGACGCTCTCACACGCGAGACGCACCGCCTCGTTCTCGCGGCCATTCAACGCGTCGCCGCGCGCGGTGAAGCCATCAGCTTCCAGACGGTCCAGGCCGAGCTTATGGCGAGTGGGGACCTCGAAGCGGTCGGCGGGCCGCAATTCCTGGTCGGCCTCGTCCAGGACGTCCCCACCGTCGCGCATGCCGAGACGTATGCGGCGATCGTGGAACGTACCGCGCTGCTGCGGCGGCTGATCCGCGCCGCGAATGAGGTCGCCAGACTGGCACTCACCCGCGACGAGGCCGAAGCCGCGGTAAGAGAGGCACAGGGGATCCTGTTCGCCGTCAGCGAGACCGGCCTACACCGCGACATCGTCCGCCTGAGCGAAGCGACCCGCCGGTACATGGAACAGATCAGCGAGCGAGGTGACCAGCCGAGCCTCGGTATTCCCACCGGAGTCGCCAGCCTCGACGCGAAGACGGGCGGCCTCCAACAGTCCGACCTCATCCTGGTTGCCGGCCGACCAGGCCTTGGCAAGACAAGCCTCGCGCTCTGCTTCGTCGCGCACGCTGCGATCTCCCAAGGCAAGACCTGCGCGTTCTTCTCGATGGAGATGAGCGAAATGCAGGTCGTCCAGCGACTCATTTCGCTGACCGCGGAGATCGATGGCAATCGCATCAGGCGCGGCCGACTCTCGCTCGAGGAGCTCACGCGCATCAACGATGCATCCGCGCGGCTGCAGCAGTCTCCGATCTTCGTCGAAGAGTCGAGCCGGCTCTCGGTCATGCAGATCCTCGCGAAAGCCCGCCGACTCCAGGCGGAGCGGGGCCTTGACCTCCTCGTGATCGACTACCTGCAGCTGATCGAGGGAAACAGCAAGGAGGACAACCGCGTGCAGGAGGTCGCGCAGATCTCCCGCGGCCTGAAATCGATCGCGCGCGAGCTGCAGGTCCCCGTCGTGGCGCTCTCCCAGCTGTCGAGGCAGATCGAGACCCGCGGGACCGAGCCGATGCTGTCCGACCTTCGAGAGTCAGGCGCGCTCGAAGCGGACGCGGACCTTGTGATGTTCCTGTGGCAAAAGAGTGCGGAGGACCGCAGGGATCGCATCGTGCATCTCAAGCTCGCGAAGCATCGCAACGGCCCGATCGGCGACATGGATCTGCTCTTCGAGAATGAGATCACGCGGTTCCGTGACCTCGGCGAAACGCGGATGGACGCGTAGCCATGCGGGTGCTCTTCGTCGCGGGGTTTGGACCGGTCACGCAGGACCTCGACGCATCGAAGCGGTTCTACGCGGAAACGCTCGGCATCGCGCTCGCCGGCCAGGACGATTACCCGACGACAGAGGATCTCGGCGGCGTCAAGCACTTCGGTATCTGGCCACTGCCACAGGCTGCCGAGTCGTGCTTCGGCACTCCGAACTGGCCTAACGAGCTCACCCGGCCACAGGGTTGGATCGAGTTCGAGGTGGAGGATGTGACGGAGGCGGCGCGCGAGCTCGAGGGGAAGGGCTACCGGCTCCTCGTCGCCCCAAAGACCGAGCCATGGGGCCAGACCGTTGCGCGTCTGCTCGGGCCGGAAGGTCTGCTGGTCGGCGTCACCGTGACTCCGTGGCTGCGGGAGAGCACGTCCTAGCGCTCGGGCTCGATCGCCACGGTCACCTTCGCGCGAACGTCGGCGAGGAGCCGCACCTCGACCCTGTGTACACCTAGCGTGCGGAGCGGCTCGTCGAGGTGGATCTTGGTGCGCTCGATCTCGATCTTGGCGACCCGCTTGAGCGCCTCGGCGATGTCCTTGGTGGTCACGGAGCCGAACGTCTTGCCGTCCTTCCCGGCCTTCAGCGTGAAGGCGAGCGTCGTCGCATCGAGGCGCTCCGCAAGCGCTGCCGCGTCCGCGTGCGCGCGATCCTTCTTCGCCCTCTCGCTCGTGGCCTGCTGCGCGAGACGCTTGAGCTCGCCCGCGGTGGCCTCGACGGCGAGGCCTTTGCGCACGAGGTAGTTCTGGGCGTAGCCATCGGCGACATCCTTCACGTCACCGGGGCGTCCAAGTCCGGCGACCTCGCTCCTCAGGACGACGCGCATCCGGTCCTGTCTAGGCCGTAGGGACTTGCGGGGGCTCGGGAAGCGGACTGTCCTGCTCGCTCTTCCGCAGCTCCATCTCCCAGGCGAGGACCGAAGCGGCCACCGCGAGGATGCCCATCACCGTGATCGCCCCGACGACCGCCAGGAGCGCCTCGACAACACCGAAGACTCCGGGCCCGTTGTCATCACGCATCAGCTCTTCTCCCCTGTGCGGTGCGACGCACCGACACCCTTGTCTTGCCATTTCTCAAGTGCACCGGTGGCCTCATCAGTGGTCCGGAACCGGCTGCGCTGCTTCTCCAGTATGCGGCCGAGATCGTCCCGCAGCCCGGTGAACCGATCGCCTAGCAGCGACTGGACCCGGTCCATGTCGCGTGTCAGATCGTCGCGGCCCCTCGCGACGCGCGCGAGATGCTCGTCAACGACCGCGTCTGGTGCTGATTTGATGAACAGGTCGAGCCCAAGGAGGACGACTGCGATGTCGTCCAGCTGTCCGAGCACCGGGATGAAGTCGGGAATGACGTCGAGGGGCATGAGCAGGTAGCCGATCACCCCCACCAGGATGAGCTTCTGCGGTCCCGGCACGCGCCCGTCGCGGGCGAGGCCCCAGACGAGCCGCGCGTAGGTCGGGAGCTTGCGGACGGCGTCGATGGCACCGCCGAT
>JACDAF010000345.1 GCA_013695575.1 Chloroflexota bacterium
CGCGCGTCCAGCCGCGCAGCCCCTGGATCGCGGTGAGGTCCACGATGCGTTCCGGCTCGGCAACGCCGGCCTTCATGAGCCCGAGCAGATCCGTACCGCCGGCCATCACGGACGCCTCCGACGAGAGAAGCTGCAGGGCCTCAGCCAGCAGTCGCGGCCGCGCCAGCGAGAACGGCCTCACGCCCTGCTCGCCGCGAACGCGGCCATCACGCGGTCCGGCGTCATGGGAGTCGTCCGCACGCGGGCACCGGTCGCGTTCGCGATCGCGTTCGCGACCGCCGCCGCGGTCGGGATGATCGGTGGCTCGCCGAGCCCTCGCGCGCCGAGGTTGTTCGCGCGGCGATCCGGCACGTCCACGAACCGCACCACGATCGGCGGCACATCGCGGACCGTGGGCACCTTGTACTCCTCGAGATCCGCGTTGAGCACGCGGCCGGTCGCGCGGTCGAGCACCCGCTGCTCGGTGAGCGCGAAGCCGATCGCCTGGATGATCCCTCCCTCGACCTGCGATGCCGCCGTGAGCGGGTTCACGACGCGTCCGATGTCATGCACCGCGACGATCTTCTCAAGGAAGACCTCGCCGGTGCGCACGTCGACCTCCAGCTGCACGAAGTGCGAGCCAAAAGTGTTGAGCGCCGTCTCGGAGGGGTTGGGAAAGCGGCTGCCACGACCGATGACCGTGTAGTTCTTGAGCTGGTCGAAGATCTCCTCGATCGTCGTCTGCCTGCTGGTGCCGACGATCCGGCCGCCCTCGACGCGGAGCTCGCGCTTTCCCACCTCGAGCACACCGGCCGCCGCGCCCAGGAGCTGCTCGCGCGCGTCCGCCGCGGCCTGACGGACGGCGGGACCGACCGAGGCCAGGGTCAGCGAGCCCGCGGAGATGGGGCCGTACGGCGCGTCGGTGTCGCCGATATCCACCCGAACGTCAGTGACACCGATGCCGAGCTCCTCGGCGCAGATCTGTGCGAGGATCGTCCTCGTCCCGGT
Organism: Chloroflexota bacterium; assembly: GCA_013695575.1. Classification (GTDB taxonomy): domain Bacteria; phylum Chloroflexota; class Limnocylindria; order P2-11E; family P2-11E; genus JACDAF01. Next base: position 988 of record JACDAF010000345.1, read on the forward strand.
CCCGATGTCCTGCGTGCCGGAGCGTATGACCGCCGTGCCATCGGGATTGAGGTGGACGGTCGCGAACGCCGGCGGGCCACCGCCGCCGAACCAGATCTGCGATGCCATCCCCATCCCACGCCGGCGGTGCTCGGCGGAACCCGGCGTGCCGCCACGCTTCCGCCGCGACCAGCCGATCTCCTTCGCGCCGATGCGATAGCAGTCGAGGAGGCGCTTCTGCGTGTACCGCAGGGCCATGAGCGGATCGATGCTCGTGGCATGCCTCCGCCGCAGCTCGAGTGGGTCGACGCGCACCTGCTCCGCGAGCTCGTCGAGGGCCGACTCGAGCGCGAAGGTGCCCTCGACGTATCCCGGGGCGCGAAAGGCTGAAAGGGACCCTGCATTCGTGACGACGCGGTACGACTTCGTCGACAGGTCAGCGATCTTGTACAGCGTGTTCGTCGGCCCGGTCGGGTCCGCGACCCAGCGGCCCTGCCCGGAGTTGGAGTACGAGATGTGCTCGAGGCCGCTGATGCGGCCGGTGCGTCCCCCGGTCCAGCCGACGCGGATGTGCTGCAGCGTCGCGGAGCGGTTACCCGCGGCGAGGTTTTCCTCCTCGCGCGTGTACACGCAGCGGACCGGCGCGCCAAGCTGCCTCGCGAACAGCGCGGCCGCGATCGTGTACTTCCCGGCGCCGCCCTTGGATCCGAAGCCGCCGCCCATGAACTCACAGATCACGCGGATGCGTGAGTACGGCAGGCCGAGCGCAAGGTGGAGGCCTTCTCGCACGCCGAACACGTGCTGCGTCGACTCCCATACCGTGAGACGCTCGCCGTCCCAGTGCGCCACCGCGCCGTGCGTCTCGAGGCTGTTATGCAGCTGCGTGGACGTGCGATACGTTGCATCGACGACGACATCCGCGTCGCGGAGCGCGCGTTCGGTGTCACCGCGCGAGTGGCTGCCGGACTCGCTGACGTTCCCCTTCTCGTCAAGGCGCGGCGCCTGCTCGGAGATCGCGTCCTCGAGATCGACGACGTGCGGCAGCACCTCGTACTCGACATCGACCAGGCGGATCGCGGCAGCGGCGGTCTCCTCCGATTCCGCGCACACGGCCGCGACCTCCTCGCCGACGAAGCGGGCCTCTTCACGAAAGATGGTCTCCTCGCCCCGGAACGGCGCTTTCGGGAGATTCGAGCGGTGAAGCACGGCGCGCACGCCGCGCAGCTCGCGCGCGCGTGTGTCGTCGACGCGAACGACGCGGGCGCGCGCGTGCTGGCTTCGTACGAACCGGACGTGCAGCATGCCCGGCAGCGTGATGTCCTGCGTGTAGCGCGCGCGCCCGGTGACGCGCTGAGCACCGTCGATGCGGGTCGTGGGCGTGCCGACGATGGTCCGCTCGCCTGTCCAGCCGGGGAGGTCCTTGCCCTCGACGAGCGCGAGCTCGTCGGTCATCCGGCCCTCGAGCTCGACGCGGGTACGGACGACCCTCGGCATCCGCCTACCCCGTCGCCTTGCGCTGGCTACGCCGTGCCTTCGGCGCACGGGAGCCACTGGCCACGCGCCCCCTTGGAACAGGATCGCTCGTCGGTCCGGAGCCCCTCCTGGCTGCCGCCATGCCGGCCGCGACGATGTTCGGATACGCGCCGCAGCGGCAGAGGTTGCCCGTGACCGCCCTGGTCACGTCGTCCTCGCTCGGGTCCGGATCCGCCCGGAGGAGCGCGAGGAGCGACATGACCTGTCCCGGCGTGCAAAAGCCGCATTGGTAGGCGTCCTGGTCGATGAACGCCCGCTGGATCGGGTGCAGGTCCCCGTCAGTGCCGAGCCCCTCGATCGTCTCCACGGCGCGCCCCGCGCAGGCGTGCGTGAGGGTCATGCACGAATACACCGCACGCCCGTCCAGCAGGACGGTGCAGGCTCCGCAGGTCCCTTCGTCGCACACCTTCTTCGTCCCGGTGAGGCCGCACTCCCCGCGGAGGGCATCGAGGAGCGTGCGGTGGGGCGGCACCCGGAGATCGACCGGGCGCC
>JACDAF010000349.1 GCA_013695575.1 Chloroflexota bacterium
GGTGCCATGGAGATCCTTCGCAACCTCGGGCGGCACAAGCTTCGCAACTTCCTCACGATCGGGGGCATCGTCATCGGCGTGCTCGCCCTCACCACGATGGGGTCTCTCGCCGAGAAGACGAACCTGCTCTTCGAAGGCGGCGTGACCTTCTACAAGGACCACGTCACGGTGGGCGATGCATCGTCACAGTTCGGCGGGGTGATGCGCCTGGAGAAGGCCGATGAGATCGCGCGCGTCGACGGCGTCGCCGCCGTCTTCCCGGTCGTGACCGTCAGTGCGAAGAGCGACCTCAGCATCAGCTTCGGCCCACCGGCGTCGATCGTCGGCGTGAAGGACGGCTACAGCGAGCACTCGCAGTTCAAGCTTCGCTACGCCCAGGGCCACGGGCTCGCACCGGGCGCGCGAGGCGAGACGGTCGTCGGTGCGGACCTCGCGAAGGAGTTCGGGGTGCGTGCCGGCGACACCCTGCGGCTGCCGGTGCCGCCGAAGGAGGGTACCGCCTCCGTCCCGTCGCGCGAGTTCAAGGTCGTCGGGATCATCGAGAAGACGCTCACCGCGCCGGACGGCTTCGCCTACGTGAGTCTCGCTGACGCGCAGAGCCTCCTGAAGGATCAGCTCCCCCCGGCCTTCCGCGAGGCGGTGGATCCGGCGAAGCTCGCATCCGGCATAGACGTCTTCGGCAAGCCCGGCACGGACCTCGACGCGCTCGCCAAGCGGATCAACGCCGAGGTGAAGGACGTGAAGGCGGTCGGGCCGACCGAGCTGGTGCAGGCCTTCCAGGCCGGCTCCGCGATCTTCACCGGCATCACGACCGGATCCGCGCTGCTGGCACTCATCGTCGGCGGGCTCTCGATCATCAACACGATGTCGATGGCCGTCATCGAGCGCTTCCGCGAGATCGGCCTCAAGAAGGCTCTCGGCGCGAGGACGGGCCACATTCTCCGAGAATTCCTCTTCGAGTCGGCGGCCATCGGTCTGATCGGTGGCGCGATCGGGATGCTGCTCGGCTGGCTCATCATCGAGCTCATCAACGCGCTCACCGCGTCGAACAATCTGTCGCTGTTCCTGCTGACCCCCCGGCTCATCATCATCGCGGCGCTCTTCTCGATCGGACTGGGCGCGCTTGCAGGCCTCATTCCGGCGCTCCGCGCCGCGCGGCTCGATCCGGTCACCGCCCTCCGCTACCAATGACGCCTGCGATCGAGACGCGTGACCTCACCAAGCACTACGCGCAGGGCCGCGGCGTGGTGAAGGCGCTCGATGGCGTCAGTATCGCGATCGACCCGGGCGAGTTCGTCGCGGTGGTCGGCCGCTCCGGCAGCGGGAAGACGACCCTCCTGGACTGCCTCGGCCTCCTGCTCCAGCCGACGGGCGGCCAGGTCCTGCTCGATGGCGAGGACGCGAGCCGACTGGGAAGCGACGCGCGCGCGACGGTGCGCGGCCGCCGGCTGGGCTTCATCTTCCAGGATTTCAACCTGCTCCCCGGTCTCAGCGCGCTCGAGAACGTGATGCTGCCGCTGCGCTACACGAAGGTGAACGGCGTCGGCCGCGCCGAGGCCGCGGCGCTGCTCGAAGAGGTCGGCCTCGGTGACCGCCTGACCCACCGGCCGACGCAGCTCTCGGGTGGCGAGCAGCAGCGCGTCGCGATCGCCCGCTCGCTCATCAACCGCCCGGCGCTCGTGCTCGGTGACGAGCCCACCGGCGAAGTCGACTCCGAGACGAGCGCCCAGCTCGTCGGGCTGATGCGCCGGATCAACCGCGAGCGCGGCGTCACGTTCGTCCTCGTCACGCACGACCAAGACGTGGCCTCCCGCACGGACCGCGTGATCCGGCTCCAGGATGGGCGCGTACTCTCCGACGAACGAGTCGCGCCGGAGACAGCGCTGGTCTGACGCGGAATGGAGGCCATGGATGATCCGCTTGGTGCTCGCGGCGATCCTGATCCTCGCGGTCGGAACGGCCACGGCCGCGTGCGGCGGGTCGAGCGACCAGCCGAAGCCGAGCGGCGGCCTCGGCTACTGACGGACGGCGCCGGCCGGGTACTGTCGGTGTTCACGGTGATCGCGCGCGTCGCACGCTTGCTCGACCTCGACCGGCCCGCGCCGGGTGAGCGGACGCAGTGGACGGTCCGGGTCGCGCACGGGATCTATCTCGTCGAGCTCGAGCAGTTCGTATCGGGCACACGCGTCTGTCTCGACGGGAAGACCGTCGGACGCTCCCCCGCCTGGTCCTTCCCGGCGGTGCCGTTCCGCTTCACGATCGGAGCGTCGGACGCGACGCTTGCCGTGCGCACGGACACGCAGGCGGGCACCATCCGCGCGACGCTCATGGTCGACGGTGCGCGCGTCGCGCCTGACCCGCCCGGATGGCGCCGGCACCGGGTGCGGCCGGTCCCCTGGTCTCGCATCCTCGAGCTTGCCGGCTACGGGCTCGGCGCCCTGCTCGTCGCGGCGGCCGCGACCGGCGACCCGCTGTCCGGCTGGGTGACGACGGCCCTCGCGACCGCGGTCGACGTCGCGTGGATCGCGGGGTTGCGTGGGATCGACCCGTTCGCGGTGCTCCCAGGTTGGATCGGCGCGGTGACCGCGTCACGGGCCGGCACGCTCCTCTTTGGCGTGGAGCTGATCGCCATGGTGACGCTGGCGCGTGACCCGGCGTTCCAAGGTCGCCTGCCTGTTCTCGGGTCCGGATCGCGCTTCTGGCGTGTGGTCGGCTGGGGAGTGCTCGCGCTCGCGGCGGCGCTCCTGCCAACGCTGCTCGACAGCTGACCGGGAGCCCTCCTACCCCCGTCCACGCAGCAGGAAGAACGCGCCGAACACGGCGATGGGCACCGCGAGAAAGGCCGCGAGGATCGTCAGCCCGTAGCGCGCGGCGCCACCCTCCCGCTCGAGCCAGCCGACGGTCCACAGCGGGATCACGAGGATGAGCGGCAGGACCAGCGGGAACCACTGCGGCTGGACCATCACGAACAGCGCGAATGGCACGGCGAGCGCGGCTGCCACCGCCTGCGGCCTCGCGAACAGGAACATCAGCAGGATCCCCGCCCCGACGCTGAGCGCGGGGACGCCCAGAGATCCGATCAGCCCGAGGAGCGGCAGGAACGCCGCGATGAGCACGAGCGCGCCGGCGAGGCCCGCGGCCACGATGCCTCCGGTCGCCCAGAGCGGCGACCGCATGAGGCGCAGGCCGGTCATCGTCCAGCCGGCGGCGACGAGCGCCGGCACCGCGACGACTGGGGCGAGCTGCTCGATCACAGGCTGGAGCGGAGCGCCGCAGCCTCAGCT
>JACDAF010000089.1 GCA_013695575.1 Chloroflexota bacterium
TTGCGGCAGCTCGCGGGCGGCATGGCCGCGATGCGATCGCTCTGGAACAGCTTGCCCGACGCGATGCGGTCGCAATTGGACGACCTGCTCGGCGCCGCATTCGATGATCCGGGGCTGCGCCGCGCGATGGACGAGCTCGCCGAGACGCTGGGAGAGCTCATGCCGCACCACGGGCTGGACCACGAACTGTCGGGCGACGAGCCGATGTCCCTCGCGGAGGCGCTCGGGCTCATGGACGAGATGAACCAGCTCGCGGAGCTCGAGGACCTGGTCGCATCCGCACGCGACCAGGACGACGTCGGCAACATCGACCCTGAGCAGGTCGGCCGGCTCGCGGGCAATGCTGCGAAGCAGTCGCTCGAGGAGATCCAGCGGCTCACGGAGCTCCTGGAGGAGGCCGGTCTCATCCGCAAGGATGGTCCGCGCTACGAGCTCACGCCGCACGGCATCCGGAAGATCGGGCAACGCTCGCTCGAGGAGATCTTTTCGACGCTGAAGCGCGACGCGTTCGGCAGCCATCGCGCGCAGTCGCGCGGCCGCGGCGGCGATCCCACGGACGAGGTGAAGGCCTACGAGTTCGGCGACCAGTTCCTCCTGGATCTGCCGGGGACGGTGCGGAGCGCCGTCATGAGAGGCGGACCTGGTACGCCGGTCCGGCTTCGACCTTCGGACTTCTCCGTGTACCGAACGGAGCTGACGACGCAGTCGGCGACGGCGATCCTGGTCGACGTCTCACGATCGATGCTGTTCCGCGGGTGCTTCCTCGCCGCGAAGAAGGTGACCCTCGCACTCGACGCGCTCATCCGGAATACCTTCCCCAAGGACGACCTCTACATCATCGGGTTCTCGTCGTTGGCGCAGGTCCTCCAGCCGGCCGACCTGCCGCGCCTCACCTGGAACGAGTACCGCTACGGCACGAACATGCAGCATGCCTTCTCGACCGCACGATCACTGCTGGCACGCTCGCGTGGCAAGAACAGGCAGATCATCCTCATCACCGACGGCGAGCCGACGACGCACGGCGGGTTACGCGAGGCGGCCGCGAACTTCATGTACCCGCCCAGCGCGCGCACGTTCCAGGAGACGCTCCGCGAGGTGGCGCGGTGCACACGCGAGCAGATCACGATCAACACGTTCATGCTCGCGCGCGGCCACTTTCTCATCGACTTCGTGAACGAGATGTCGAAGGTCAACTCGGGACGCGCGTTCTACGTCGAGCCTGAGCATCTCGGCGAGTACATCCTCGTGGACTATGTCTCGAACAAGCGCCGCCGCGTCGCGTAGCTAGCGGAGATCGCCCCGCCGGCTGCCGAAGAACGCGGCGGCGGCCGCGACGGCCGCGCCGACCAGCGGCCAGTACAGGATGCCCAGGCTCGAGCCGATGAAGCCGAAGAGCGCTCCGAAGCGGTCGCCAGGCGGGGTCGTGAAGCCGAACAGGTTCCCCGTCTGCGCCAGCCACGCTGTGATCGCGCCGACGAGACCGCTGACCCCGCCCATGATCGCGGCCGCGAGAGTTCCGCTCATCTCGCGGCCAAGGAGCCACCACGCGCCGAAAGAGAGCGCGCCCCCGAGCCAGCCCCAGACGGGGACTTGCTCGAAGAACGTGATCGCGACGAACGCGGTACACCCTGCCACCGTGAGCGCGAGATCTCGCACGGGTGGAGCGTAGCGGCGAGCGTCGGCGTGCCCATATCGGTGGCTACACTCACGCGCGATGGCTGACCTCGAGGCGAAGCTGAAGGCTGAGGTCGCGAAGATGCGCCCGTACCTCGAGCGCTCCGGTGGACGTCTGGAGCTCGTCGGGGTCGAGGACAGCGTGGCGAAGGTCGTCGTGACGCTGACCAGGCCGGGCGCGAGCCTGCTCGTCGCGTCGCTCCAGCTCGCGAGCGGCATCGAGCGAGCCCTGAAGAACGCGATCCCCGAGCTCCGCGCCGTCGACGCGGTGAACCTTCCACCGCATGTCCTGCAGGGCTGGGATCAGCCCGGTCTCGCGCTGCGCTCGGCCACGGGAGACGGCAGCCGCCCGACCTAGGTGTACCCGGCCAGGAGGTTGGTGGCAGGACGTTGACGTAGGAGACCTGATGGCCTGGGACGCCTAGGCGCGCTTCGCCAGCAGGATCCGCGGCGCGCGGGCGAGGTCCGCGTTCCCCATCCGTTCCGGCCCCAGCTCCGCCAACCGCGCGCGAGCCGCTCGGGCGTCCACGACGAGCCGCTCGACGTCGACCTCCTGACATGCCGGCAGGAAGGACAGGAGCCTCGCGATCCCTTCCTCCAAGAGCACGCTCGCCCCGTGGTAGTTGCCCTGACGCCAGTGATGGAAGCCGACACCGACCTGGAGGATCCCGTGATAGAGGTCGCGGACGGGCGCGGCGGTGTCACGCCAGAGCAGCTCCAGCGTCTCGTGCTGCTCGAAGAACTCACCGGCGTTGAACTGCTCGATGGCGCGGAGAAGCTCGGACGGTGGCGGGTCGTCGCATCGCGCGCGCACGTGCTCGCCGGACATGCCCGGCGGGGGTCGCTTGGGGCGCCGCAGGCTCTTCCGGTCGCGGCTGGACGGCGGCGTCGGGTCAGGCGTGAGGTGCGGACGTCCCGCCGATGATCTTGCGGAAGCGGAGCTCGTCCTCGACGAACTCGCGCACTCTCGGATCCAGGAAGCACTCGGGCAGCTGCTCTGGAGTCTCGGCGTAGCCGACGACGATGCCTTCCCGTAGCTCGTGGCCCGCGGCGAGGAAGCCCTTCTCGAGCGCGTACAGACGCGTGTACTGGAACCGCCAGATCGGACCGGTTTGTCCGATGACCCGGCCATCGAAACGGATCGCGCGGGGGGTCTCCTCGCGGATCGTGGCGTACTTCGCGATGCCGTCGCGGGCGGCCGCGCGCTCCTCTTCCGTTACGTCGGCAGGCAGCGGGAACTCCGCGGTCTCGCTCATCGGCATCCGCGATGATAGCCTTGGCTTCGCTCGGAGGGACCGCGCAAGTGGGCTCCGGAACACTCATTCCGAAAGTGAGGATCACGAGAATTGACGTACGTGATCACAGAGCCCTGCATCGATCTCAAGGACGCGAGTTGTCTCGATGTCTGTCCTGTTGACTGTATTTACACAACTGACGCCGACAACCAGTACTTCATCCACCCGGACGAGTGCATCGACTGCGGCGCGTGCGAATCGGTGTGCCCGGTGAGCGCGATCTTCCCGGAGGACGCCGTCCCCGAGAAATGGAAGCAGTACACCGAGATGAACAAGGTCTACTTCAACAAGTA
>JACDAF010000373.1 GCA_013695575.1 Chloroflexota bacterium
CGATCGCAAGGCCCGCGAGCTGGAACGATTCGTCGAGCGGGCGCTGGCCCTTGATGAAGAGCGTCGCCACGACGAGCGGAATCCACACCAGGACGGGGTAGAGCGAGACGTACCAGGGAGCGTCCGCGCGCAGGCTGTGGCGTCGCGACCCACGGACGATCCGGAGCGCGGCGGTCGACAGCCACATCAGGTGACCGATGACGATGATCGCGACGCGCAACGTCCGGTCGTCCACGTTCCTCTTGTAGAATGCGCTCACCGCGCGGGCAGATCGAGCAGGTGGTGAGCTCCGCTGACTGTAGATCAGCCGCCTTTGGCTGTGGGGGTTCGATTCCCTCTCTGCCCACCAGCATCCGTAATGACGACGGGCCGAAAGGTCCGTCGTCGCGGTTTCTCAGGCGGATCGCGGAAGGCTGCTGACGCGCGCGAAGGGGCGATGGAGCCTTAGTCAGTCGCCTTCGGGCGTGAGCCGATTCGCAGGCTTCCCTGCGAAGTTTGGTGTGCTCAAATGCTGGACGGCAGCTGAACAGAGGGCGGCGACCTGCACCAGATCGTTGCGATTGACGGGTTGAAGCACGGTGTCCGCGATTCGCGCGACGCGGCGAGGTCGCGCATCATGAGCGAGTGCCCGACTCGGGCCCCGCGGCCCCTCTTCTTGCGGATCTCGGCGCGCTCCTCGATTACGTCGGAGAGCGTGGCCTGCCGCTCACCGACACCGGACGGCTCCGCATGGCAGACGTGCGCGCCATCAACGATCGCTTCGCGGCCCCGGCCGAGCTCTCCGAGCGGTTCGGTCAGCACACACATCGCGCGAGGCGGGAGGACGAGGTGTGGCGCGTGCATTTCGTGCGACTCGTCGCGCAGGCGGCCAGTCTGCTGGACGCGCGCCGCGGACGCGTCCGTCGCACCGCGAGCGCGCGTCTCTTTGTGCGCCTCGCACCCGACGAGGCGGAACGCCGCCTCTTCGTCGCATGGTGGTGGAAGGGCGCCTGGGATCTCATCTCGCTCGCGGGTGCCATCGACCTACGGCTGATGCGCGACCGACTCGTGACAGCCAACGCAGTCGCCGAGCTCGGGACGCTCACCTATCGGATGGACGCGCTCGGCGCCCGTTTGCGCGAGGCATTTGGCGTACGGGTTTCGAGCCACCTCGCGCTGAGTGATGAGGCGTGGGGCTTCGCAGGCTGGCGCGTCTGCCTGGAGCCGCTCGCCGCGTTCGATGGCGCCCGCCCGACCTACACGACAAACCAATTGAACGGGTACCGATTCAAGGATCTCTCCGCGCTTGCGCTCACCGAGCGAGGGGTCGCCCTCCTCCAGGCCGCGGTCGGGGCCTGCCCGGCGACGCCGGCGCGAGTGCGCCGGGGCATGGTCTCGGCGTACCCCGTCGCGCAGAGCGGCGCGAACCACGCCAGCGAACGGATCGGGGCGGAGGAGGGCCGCGAGCGCATCCGCGACGAACATCCCGAGTACGTCGCAGCGATCGAGCGCGGCGAGGAGCGGGTGGGGGAGGTGGACCCGCGTGCGCATCTCGCAACGCACGAGGCCATCGCGGAACAGCTCGCGGCGCACGATCCACCCGAAGCGCGCCAGGCCTACGAGCGACTCATCGAGCGCGGACACGACGAACACGCTGTCCGGCACGCCCTCGCGGACGCCCTCGTGCGCGAGATCTGGAAGTCGCAGGAGGCGGGCGGGCCGTTTGACCGCGAGCGGTACGCGACGCGTCTCGCGGCGATGACGGAGCCAGCCCACGATGCGGACGACGAGGAGGCGCTGGAACCCGTTCCGCCGGCACGGCTCTCGGTCGGCGATCGGCAGCGACTACGCCGCCTTCCGCGCGGGTCGCGGGCGTGGGAGGGTGACCTCACCGATCTGCCGATCGAGATCGAGGGCCTCGGCGCGCCGCTGTGCGCGCTCTGGGCCGATGGAGACGGCACGGTCCGCGCGGTGTCTCCGGACATCAACGCTGAGCCGGGGCAGCTCGCACTGGCCGCCTTCGTGCGCGCCGCGCTCCACCCGCAAGCAGGGCGCGCCGAGCTCCCAGAGCGCGTACGTGTCCACCCGGGGGTCGCGGCGGCGCTTCGCGAGCCGCTCGGTGAGGTCGGGGTGATCGTCGAAGAGGCCGATGACCTTCCACTCGCTCACGAGGCCATGGAGTCTCTTGCCGAGTTCCTGGCCCGTCCCCGTGGCCCGCGCGCGCGACGAGAGCGGCGACGCGGCAGGTAGGCGGTGGGTGGGCTACGGTCGACGTGATTCCAGGCGTCGCAGGGCTCGCTCCCGGCTGCGGAGTCGAGACAGCTTGGTAGCCGCCCACGCCATGGTACGAATCATTCCCCGAGGCATTGCTAGGGAGGAGGTTTTGTACCATACTCGCCGACATGAGGCGCGACACCACGACTGACACCAGGAAGCACCTGCTCCGCCAACTGCAGCGCAGCGGCTGGCTGCGCCGTCAGGACCTCGATGCTGACGGTATCCACCCTCGTTGGCTCCGTCGTCTGCAGGACGAAGGTGTGATCGAGCGCGCCCGGGCCGGCCTCTACCGTTCGACCGAGGCGCCACAGACCGCCGACCAGACCCTGTTCGAGGCCTGCGCCGCCGTGCCGGACGGCGTCATCTGCCTCACATCCGCGCTCGCCTACCATCGGCTCACGACCGCCAATCCGTCGGTGATCGGGATGGCAATCCCCCGCGATCACTGGCGGCCGCGGGTGACCTACCCGCCGATCCGGTTCTTCGAGTTCCGACCCCGTCTCATGCGCCTCGGTCTCGAGCTCAAGAGCGGGCCGCAGCGTCAGCAGCTGCGCGTGTTCAGCGCCGAGCGAGCCATCTGCGACGCGTTCCGGCTCCGCCGCATCGTCGGAAAGGACATCGCGCTCGAGGCACTGCAGGCGTATCTGCGCCGCCGATCGGGGCGCCACGTCGACGACCTCCTGAAGATGGCGCGCGAAACACGGGTGCTGCGCCTCATCCGTCCCTACGTCGAAGTCCTGACGTGACCCGAAAGCCGGACGAGATCCGGAATGTCGAAGCCTCACTGCGCCAGCGGCTGTTCAACCTCTCGAAGGAGCAGGGCCGTGACTTCCAGTCGGTCCTCAAGCTCTACTTCCTCGAGCGTTTCCTCTATCGACTCAGCGTCTCGCGCTATCGCGACAGCTTCCTGCTCAAGGGCGCGCTGCTCTTCTTCGCGCGAGCCGAACCGGAGGCGCGCGCCTTCACCAGACCGACCAAGGACATCGATCTCGAGGCGCTCGCGATGCAGCCGGACCTCGATGCGCTCCGCGCGATCCTCGCCGTTGTCGCCGCCATCGCCGCGCCGGAAGACGGCGTGCGCTTCGATCCGGAGAGTGTGACGGTCGAGTCGATCCGGGAGGATGACCGATACGGCGGAATCCGAGTCCACCTCGACGCCTACCTGGGAAAGGCGCGCGATCGCATCCAGATCGACGTCGGCTTCGGCGACGCTGTCACGCCGGGACCAGTCGCGCTGACCTATCCAACGTTCCTCCCGTCGCTGCCCGCGCCGGATCTGACCGTCTACCCGATCGAGTCGGTCGTCTCGGAGAAGTGGGAGGCGACGATCAGCCTGGGTGACGCGAGCAGCCGCCTGAAGGACGTGATTGATCTGGACGAGCTCGCCGGGAGCGAGTCTTTCGACGGCGCGATCCTGCAACAGGCGATCCGCCGCACATTCGAGCGTCGGGAAACGCCGCTAGACCCGAAGGCCACGGCCCTCGGCGCGACCTACCGCAGCGATCCCGATCGACAGACACTGTGGGCCGCAGCCCGGAAACGATACGGGCGCGACCGTGCGCCCGAGCGCTTCGATAGCGCGATGACCCGCGTCATCGCATTCGTCGGCCCACCCTATCTGGACGCCGCAGTAGGCCGATCGTTCGTCGGCCGATGGGACCCGCAACGTCTCGAGTGGATCAGATGAGCGATGGAGCGCCAGGGGTCAGCCTCCGCTCCCTGCTGAACAAAGTGGGCAACTGACTCTCTTGTTGGATTGGGCGCTCAGCCGCTGGATCCGTGCTTGGATCTTGCGAGAGTGGCGTCCGGGGCGGGTCGTGACTGTAGATCAGCCGTCTTTCGACTGTGGGGGTTCGATTACCTCTCTGCCCACCGAAGGATCCGCGACTGGCTCTACCTGGATGATCTCCAGTAGACCACCGAGCTCCGAGAAGTCGGCGGAGTTCCGCGTGTACAGCGGGAGACCTGCGGCGAGCGCCGTCGCGGCGATGAGCAGATCGAATGTCCTCCGGCCTCGCGGCTTCCGACCCGCCGCCGCGGTCGCGGCATACACGCGGCCGTACGCACGAGCCACCGCAGCATCCACGGGCAGAGGTCCGGCCTCGACCTCCGCCCGCTGCAGCCTGTCCTGGCGTCGCGCGCGCTCGTCAGGAT
>JACDAF010000374.1 GCA_013695575.1 Chloroflexota bacterium
TGGCGATCGCCAAGACCATCGTCGAGGCGCACCGCGGCCTCGTCGACGTGCGCTCCAGCGCAGCCGGCACCACCTTCAGGCTCGCACTGCCCGCCCAGACCTGAGCAGCCGCGCGCGTACGGGGCGACTGGCGGCTACATTTCCCGCGTGCCCGACGACCCCAAAGCCATCGTCCGTCGCTGCTTCGAGGACATCATCTGCAAGGGCGATCTCGCCGTCGCCGACGAGGTGCTCTCCCCCGATGTGGTCTTCACGACCGTGAGCGGTGACGTCATCCGCGGCCGCCGCGAGTTCCAAAACTTCGCGCAGCAGCTTCGCGAGGCGTTCCCGGACATCAGCTTCGAGTTCGAGGAAGAGCTCGTCGACGACGGACGCGTCTGCACGCGCTACGTGATGCGCGGAACCTTCATGAGCACGCTCATGGGACTCCTGCCGACCGGGAAGGAGTTCGCCGTGCGCGGGATCGACACCTTCCGCGTCGAGGACGGCAAGGTTGTCGAGATCCACGCCTCCTACGACACGCTCGGGCAGATGCGGCAGCTCGGGGTCGTTCCCACGCTCTGACCCTCCGACGGATCTTGGCGCTGTATATCGCGATGTATAGTCGCGCTCATGGCCCGGATGATCCGCAAGCAGGTCTACGTCTCGCCCCAGCACGAACGCACCCTCAAGCGCCTCGCGAGGCAACGGGGGGTGCCCGAAGCCGAGCTGATCCGCGAAGGGATCGACCGCGTGGCCTCGTCGCCCGGCAGCGCTGTCCGTGACACGAGCTGGTGGGAGCGGGAGCAGCGCTTCATACGCAAGCGGCTGGCGATGGACGTCCCTCAGACGGGACGGGGGTGGACGCGCGAGGACATCTATGAGGAACGGCTTGGACGATATTCTCGTTGACACCAACGTCCTCGTGTATGTCTACGACCCGCGAGATCATCGCAAGCAACAGCGCGCAGTTGATGTTCTCGGGCAGCTGATCGACCGGCGGGCCGCAGCCGTCAGCGCGCAGTGCCTTTCCGAGTTCTTCAGCGTCACCACGCGCGGCCTTCGAGAGCTTCTCTCGAAGGCCGAAGCGCGGACGAAGGTCGAGGGCATCGCGGGCAGCTGCCGCGTCGTCAATGTCACTGACGCGATCGTGATCGAAGGCTGTCGCGGAGCCGTCCAGCACGGGCTCTCGATCTGGGACGCCCTGATCTGGTCCGCGGCGAAGCTGAACCAGATCCGCTACGTGCTCACCGAGGACGCCCGACACGGCCGCAGGATCGAAACGGTCACCTTCCTCGATCCCTTCGATCCCTCGTTCGCCCTCCCCGAGTGATGGAGCTCGGCCTCTACACCTTCGCGGAGCTCACCACCGATCCCCAGACGGGCCACACGATCACCGCCGAGGAGCGCCTCCGCCGCCTCCTGGAGGAGGTCGAGCTCGCCGAGCGGGTCGGGCTCGAGGTGTTCGGGATCGGGGAGCACCACCGCTCCGACTACGCCGTTTCGACGCCAGCCGTCGCGCTCGCGGCCGCGGCGGCCCGGACGAAGACGATCAGGCTCACGAGCGCGGTGACCGTGCTCTCCTCCGAGGATCCCGTCCGCGTGTTCCAGGACTTCGCGACGATCGATCTGATCTCGCACGGCAGGGCCGAGATCATGGTCGGCCGCGGTTCGTTCACTGAGTCCTTCCCGCTCTTCGGCCAGGACCTCAAGGACTACGACGAGCTCTTCGCCGAGAAGCTCGAGCTCCTGCTCCAGGTCCGCGCCTCGCTGCGGGTCACCTGGTCGGGGCGGCACCGGCCGCCGCTGCGCGACCAGCCGGTGTACCCACGCCCGGTCCAGGATCCGCTGCCGGTGTGGGTCGCCGTCGGCGGGAATCCCGAATCTGCGGTCCGCGCCGGCGTGCTCGGGCTGCCGATGGCGATTGCGATCATCGGCGGGATGCCCGAGCGCTTCGCCGGGCTCGCGCAGCTCCACCAGGAGGCGGCACGCCGCGCCGGGCACGAGCCGCTGCCGGCGCTCAGCATCAACTCGCACGGCTTCATCGCCGACACCGCGGAGGAGGCGGCCGACGTCGCGTTTCCCGCGTTCAGCGAGCAGATGAACAAGATCGGCCGCGAGCGCGGCTGGGGCCCGATGTCACGCCGCGACTTCGACGCGTCGGCGACCCTGCGCGGCGCGAACTTCGTCGGCGGCCCGGATGAGGTGACCCAGAAGATCCTCTTCCAGCACCGCATCTTCGGCCACCAGCGCTTCCTGATGCAGATGAGCGTCGGCACGGTGCCGCACGACAAGCTGCTGCGCTCGATCGAGCTCTTCGGGACGAAGGTGGCGCCGGCCGTGCGTAGGGAGGTCGCCGCCTCTTGAGCGCGGTCGTGGCGAAGTCCAGCCCGTCGGACCTGGCGCTCAAACGCCGCGGTGCCGGCGAATGACCTCCGCCGATGATTGTCCGGATGTGTCTGCCGTGCCTACGATGACCGTCGGAATGGCGACGGCCGACGAGCTCAAGCGGAAGATCACGGTCGTGATGTTCGACCAGTACGGGACGGTGGTCGACATGCAGGGGGGCCTCACCGAGATCGCGGCCCCGTTCCTCGAGGCCAAGGGCTGGACCGGCGATCCGGGCTCCTTCGTCAC
>JACDAF010000380.1 GCA_013695575.1 Chloroflexota bacterium
ACGTCGCTCTTGATCTCCTCGCGGAACTCGTCTGTCAGTGGCATGGCCCACAGACGATCCCCCGCCTCGGTGCCGATGCGGCCGACCTCCTCGACGAACGCGACGGGACGACCGAACAGCCCGGCGAAGTGATGACCGAGAGCGATCCCGATCGCCCCGGTCAGGGTCGCGACATCGACGACGCGGCGCGCACCCTGGCGCTGCACGTAGGTGAGGCCGTCGACGAGCACGAGGCGCCCTTCAGCGTCGGTGTTGATCACCTCGACCGTGCGGCCGCTCATGCTCGTGAAGACGTCGCCCGGCTTCGTGGCGCCACCACCGGGCAGGTTCTCGGTGCATGGCGCGACGCCGAGAACGTTCACCTGTGGGTCGAGCTTCGCGATGGCGCCCATCGCGGCGATCACCGTGGCGGCACCGGTCATATCGGCTTTCATGTGGTACATGCCCTCGGCTGGCTTGATGGAGATCCCTCCTGAATCGAAGGTGATCCCCTTGCCGACGAATGCGATGTCGACGCCAGCGCCGCCACGGCCGACGTGCCGCAGCACGATGAATTGCGGCGGCTGGCGGCTGCCCTGCGCGACGGACAGGTAGCTGTGCATGCCGAGCGCGCGACACCGCTCGCGGTCGAGGATCTCGACCTTCAGGCCGGTCTCCTTGGCCACGGCACGCGCCTCCTCCGCGAGGTGCGATGGCGTCATGAGGTTCGCGGGCTCGTTCGCGAGGCGTCGCGCCAGGTTCACGGCGTCCCCGACGATCTGTCCGCGGCGGACCGCGGCTTTCAGGTCGCCTTCGGCGAGCAGGATCACGTCGGTGAGCTTGGGAAGCCGCCGCTCCTCGGGACGCGTGCGGTGTGACTCCGGCCGCCACATCGCGTAGATGACGCCCTCGACTGTCGCCTGCGCTGCCGGCTCGGCACCGATCCCTTCGGCCGCGACGAAGACCGCGACGCGCTTGGCGTTCGAGCGCCAGAGCGATTTCACCGCGGCACTGGCCACCCCGCGCGCGCGCTCCGGGACGTACTCAGCACGCTTGCCCGCGCCAACGATGACGACCCTGCCGGTCTTCTCGCCGAAGTGCGTCGACACCGCGTAGAGCTTCGCGCTCCCCGGCTCCGCGACGATGCGCTGGACGATCGCCCGCGTCGCGCGCCTCAGTCCCCTCGCTGGCAGCCGCTTGTCTTCGAAGAGCGGAATGACGACGACATCGACATCGGCGAACTCGCTAGGTCGCGTTGCACGGAATCTCATCGATCCTCCCGGTGCATGGTGCGCGCGACCCTTGCCGTGGCCGCGGCCGGCTCAAGAACGAGGATACGGTCGTCGCCGGAGCGGCGAGTGATGCCGTGGTCGTCGAGGAACCCAAGCAGTGGCAGGACGTGCTTGCGGCTGGAGCCGGTGATGTCCCGCGCGCGGGCGACGGTGATCGTTCCGGCTTCGGCCAGCTCGCGGATAACGGCATCGGCGAAGGAGCGGACCGCGTCCGGTAGGAACGCGGCCTCGTTGCCGAGGCGGATGATCTCACCGCGCTCGTCGAGCGCGGCAAGGAGCTCGCGGTCGATGCCGTACTCGTGTTCGAGCTGGGCGGGCGTGGGCGGTTGCAGCGGGGCTGCGAGGAGCGCCCCGCGCGCCCGTGCCCAGCGCGCCTCCTGCGCAGGTTCGAGTCGGACTTCGTGCGACGGCAGCGCGAGCGCGGCGCCGCGGACCAGGACGCGTCGCGCCTTGAGAAGCTCCTCCAAGAACGCGCCCCAGCGCTTGGCTGAGAGTCCGACGGCGGCGCGAACCTCCTCACGGGGCAGTCCGGAGCGGAGCGGCGCTTTGCGGTGCGCCATTGCGAGGCTGCGCTCCGCACGGCGCGCCAGGGACTCGAATGCGGCCCGCGAGAGGTACGCGTCGCCGATGGTCACGAGGTCGCCCTCAGCCTCGAGCTCCGCGAGGGCGGCGTCGCGTTCGTCCGCACCGAGTCCGGCGCGCTCGGCGATCTCCTGGGCGGTGCGCGGCTCGTCGAGGGTCGCGAGCGCGCGCTTCGCAGGGC
>JACDAF010000029.1 GCA_013695575.1 Chloroflexota bacterium
CTTGACCACCTGCGCCCACTTCATCGCTGCCGTCAATGGCTCCGGGCCGACGTCACGGATCTCTAGATGTCGAGCGTCGGCAGGCCGTGATCGCGGAGGATGATCGCGATCTCCGTGCCGTGCTGCAACTCGTGCTCCATGAGGTGCCAGATGATCCACCCGCGGGTGAACGTCTGAGCCTGTCCCCGGCGCAGCCGGGAGCACTCGACCTGGAGATCCTCAGCGGTCCAGCGCCGCAACCAGTCATCGATCATTCGCCAGGTCCGCTCGAAGGCGTCGACCAGCTCGGCCGCGCTGCGGGGATGGTTCTCATCATCCTCCCAGCCGGCGTCCTCGAGCGGCAGGTCGGGCACGGTCGTGCTGGCAACGCGGAACATGTCGCGGACAGCTACGTGGCCTTCCCCAAGGATGTCGTGGACCCAGTGGGCGCGGGCGCCGGCCATGTTGCTGGCGAGCTGCCAGACGGCCCACCGGTCGGGCCCTGGCCGCAGCTTCATCTGCTCGTCCGTGAGCGGACTGAGGGAGGCGAGGAGGCGTTTCTGGTGGTCGGCCCAGCCGTCGTAGAACGCGGAGAGCGCGGCCGGCGGCGATGTCTGTGCCATCGATCCGATCCTAGTTTCCGGTGTGGCGAGGGGTTACCTCGTCATCACTCGACTCTGACGACGGCCAAGGGCATTCATCGGCGCGCCGCCCGTATCCGGCGCGGCCCCGGATCGAAGCTCCATGGGACATCGTCGGGAAGCTCGTCGCGCAGGATAGGCTCGAGCACGGAGACGTAGGCGGCGATCCGCCGCCCCACGGCAGTGCCGTTGCGTGCTCCCGCCGGCTCGGTCAGCGCGATCGTCTCCCAGACCCGCGCCCAGCCACGGTCCCACTCCTCGATGCGAACGTCACCGAGCCCACGCGCGATCCGCTTCGCCTGCGCGCGGAACGCGGCGAGGAGCCGCGCATTGGTCAGCTCATCGGCCTCGAAGTGAAGACCGACCTCGATGGAGCGCTGGCGCGGGCGCAGCGTCGATTCGTAGTGGATCGCCGGATTGCCGTACCACCACTTCGCGAGCGAGCCGCGACCCCGGTGGCGGATCTCGCCGAGCGCATCGGGAACGCCTTCGCGGACCGCTGCATCGACCGCCCGCAGGTAGGTCCGCGGCTCCATCAGGGCGTCCGGCTGCGCAGGACGAGATCCATGGCGCCGGTCACAGCCGGGAGCACGACTCCAACGAGCATGAGCAGGCGCCACACTCGCGTATCCGGAGCGCGCGTGATCTCCGCGATCTTGTCGCCAAGCGGTGCACCGAGGGCCATCGCCGGGGCGGCCGCGAGGAGCGGCGCCAGGCCGGCCGGCCAGAGGGCATTCGCCGCGGCGCCGTAGACCAGTCCCCCGATCCGCCACGACCACGCCTCGCCGAGGCGCGTCGGCGCGAGGATCGCGAAGGTCAGGGCGGGGAGGATGTACGGAACGGGCGCAGTGTTCTTCAGGTCGTTCGCGATACCCAGGTACTCCGCGGTGCCGCGCTCGCCCGAGAGAAGCGTGGCGGCGAGCGCGACGAGGAGGAAGACCCACACCGCCGCGACGAGGCGGCGCGCGAACGAGAGGCCCATGCCGATCACGAGCGCCGAGAGGGGGATGAAGAGCGGGTTGAGACGCGTGAGGTTCCACTGCTCATGGATCCGTGCGGTGTGCTGAAACTCGGGCGTGGCGGCGAGGATGGGAATGCGCGCGACCGCACGGACGTGCTCGAGCGAGCGGTAGTTGTCGAGTGGCCCGAGGAGCACGCCGAGCATCGTACCCACGAGCAGGACCGCGAAGAGCGCCGGCGCCCAGCGCGTGAGCGGGCGGTCCGTCGAGAGCGCGAGCCGCGCGGAGACGAAGCCGAGGAGGCTGAGCAGGATCCCCGAGCCGAGCATGGAGTGAGGGAGCGACCACGCGGTCTCGTCGAGGCCGAACGTGCTGTGCCAGATCGCGTCGAGCAAGCCAGCGAGGGCGATGACGCCGAAGCCGCCGCCCGCGAGCATGAGCGCAGCGGGCATCTCGCCGAAGACCGGCATCCTCATCGGAGGTCCGAAGTGCCGGCGTAGCTCCGCGGTGAACGCGATCTTGGCGAGTGCCATGGTCGCGAGGACATGCGTCGTGTAGATGAAGAGGTGCGGCGGCGAGAAGAAGTCTTCGAACGGGTTGCGCGTGTGCCACGCGCGATCCCAGGCCGCGCCGACGCCGAACGCGAGAAGCGAGAGGACGACCGC
>JACDAF010000062.1 GCA_013695575.1 Chloroflexota bacterium
GCACCAGGAACTCGCCGTCGTGGACCTCGAAGGTCAGCTCGTTGACCGCGACGACATCGCCGAATCGCTTCGAGACGCGGTCGAATGTGACGGTCGCCATGACGACGAGAGTATGTCACCAGAGGCCAGGTCACGGCTGGTCCACAAGCAGCCGCGTGAGCGCGGGACGCGGGTGGTCGAAGGGATCGAGGCGCACCCGCGCGACGGTAAGGGCGTCCTCGCGCGAGGCCGCGGCCACTGCGATCACCCGGGCGAGGACACGCACCCGGAACGCCACCGCGTCATCGGGAGGATCGAGCCGCACGACGATCCGGCGCTCGACACCGCTCTGGACCGCCGGCGCATCCTCGGTGAGGATCTGGCGTGGCCGGCCGACGTCGCGCGTGTACCACGCGATCCGGACGAATCCCTCGCTGATCGCCGGGTCGCTGACGGCGAGGTCCAGCGCGACGCTCGCCCCGCCGCGCCCGATCCGGATGAGCTGGCTCTCGAGACCCCAGGCACGACCGGCCGGAACGCCGAACACCAGCTCGTCGCCGGCGACCTGCAGCGGCGCCCGTGGCGTCGTGCGGCGGAAGCGGACGTCGTCGTCGGCGGCCGCCGGGCCCGCCGCGGCGAGGAGCAGGGCGATCGCGAGAGCGAGCCTGCGCACCGCGCCATTGAACAGGAGCGACACGCGCCGTTGGTGTCGGCATTTCGGATGACACACGGTCGCACGTTGTGAGGACATGTGGGCGCACGGCCGCTCCGCGGCCGACCCGCCTCCGCCACGCGTCCCACCGCGGCGAAACCGTCCCGCGCGACACTGCCTCATACGCCCTATGCGAGCGTGATGAGCCAGCTCCCGATCTCGTACGGCGCGAGCGTCGCGATCGCGCCGTCGCCAACGAGCTCGAGCGGCGCGGCGGTGCGAATGACCTCGAGCCCCGTGTTGCCCAATCCCGATTCGCCCTCGCGCAGATCGACCGTCCGCGCCGTCGCGATAGGTCTACCGAACCGGAGCGTCGCTGCCGCCGTGCCACGTCCCGGGTTCAGCAGACGGATGAGCACCGAGTCGTCGGGGCCGGCCCGGAGCGCGCTGAGCTGGACGCATGCGTCGCCGCCGAGATGGAAGAGTGTCCGGCCCGTCACGAGCGTCGGCGCGGGTGACCCGGTGGGACCACGACGCGGCGCGACCGGCGGAGCGGGCCGTGGTCGGTCGGCAGAGGGCTCGACCCGGCCGAGCGGAACGGGCGGCGAAAGGAACTCGCGGACGACGCGCGCGGCCGCGGCCACGCCGGCGTCGCGCCCGAGGGGCACGACGCAGTAGCGCGCGACGACCTCGCCGGGGAGCTGCGCGCTCGGCGTCTCGATCGCCGGGCCCGCGTGGCCGCGCCGCTCCGGCAGATCCCCGCGCGAGAGCCAGCCGACGCTCCGGAACAGCGTGATCGCGATGGTGCCGCCGTCATCGAGCACGGCGTACTCGCGCAGCCCGTCGAGACCCACCGCCAGGCCGTGCGTCGCGCCCTGGACCGCGACGATCTCATGCGCGGCGCGGGTCTCCGTCGGGGGCTCGATCCACCCACGGGTCGGCGGGATCCTGTTCAGACGCGTGAGCCAGGCGAAGGCCGCTCCGGCGACGTGATCCAGAGTCTTCGTCGTCGTCTCGCAAAGTGCCCGCAGCCTGTGGTCGCGCGCGGCGTTCGCGACGCGCACGGTCACGTCGACGCGGTGCGCGCCGGCGTCGAGGGCGACGAGCACCGTGGCGGGGCACGACACCAGGTCGGGCAGGCGCGCGAGCCGGTCCTCGCGGAGCGTCGCGGGGAGCTCGAGCGGCAGCTGGACCGTCGCGGTCGCCCGGTCGCCATGCACGAGTGCCGCCACCCGCCCCACCAGACCCGCGGCCCGCACCGTCGGGCCCGCGAACGAATAGGAGTACTCGTCGCCACGGTCGCCGTCGTCGACGAGCACGTTCTGCCTGCCCGTGCGCTCGCCGGTCGATCGGTCGGTGATCGTGAAGCTGCCGTCGGCCGCCACCTCGACCCGAAGATGCTCGTTCTCGAGGACACCCTCAGGTGTGGCCGTGGGCGCAGGCCCCCCGGGGCGGGCCAAACTCACGAGTCCCAGGCCGGCCGAGCGCACGCGCCGCGGGACACCGTCAACGTCGACGACGGCGTCGCGACCCCAGGGGATCGGCTCGTACGCCAGTGGCCCGGCATCCTCTCCCGCGAGGTCGCGCGCGAGCCTCGCGGCGAGCGCCGAGCCGTCGTCGAGCACGTGGGTGAATCGCGGGGCCATGTCGAGATCGTGGACCGCATCGATGGAGCAGCCGCAGATCGAGTCGTGAGGATGGTTCTCGAGCAGCACGCGCCACAGCGAGCGCAGCTCCGCTCTCGCGCCGCCGCCGGTGAGCGCGTCGAGCGGCTCGCAGCGCTCGAGCAGCAGACGCTCGCAACGCGCGTTCTGCTGCTTGATCCACACACGGGTGGCATTGACGCCGCGCAGGATCGGCCGGTAGCGGCCCGCCACCATCTCGCCGGCGAGGAGTCCCTTGGGCGACGGGAGCGCCGCGACGAACTCCTCGAGGCTCGCGATCCTGGTGTCGAGCCGCGGCAGCACCCTCCGCCCGGCGGCGAGCGCCTCGGGGAGCCGCTCATACGGCTCCGTGTGATCGTCGCCGACCATGAAGAGCAGCGCGTTCCCCGTGGCGTAGCCGCTCAGGCTGTCGACGATCCGCGGCAGGACGCGCCGCACCCGGCGCCGCAGTGCCGCGGGCGTCTCATCACCCGGACCGACCAGCGGGAGGGCGTTGGCATAGTGCGCGACCTGGTGCGACGCCAGCACCCGATCACCGGACGGTGCTTCCCAGCGAAACTCGCTGCCGAGCTCTTCCCCCTCGTGCCCGACGCCACGTGCGAAGACGTAGCTCGTGTAGCCGAACCCGCGGAGAAGCTGCGGCATCTGCGCGGGATGACCGAACGGATCGGCGACGTAGCCGACACGCATCGCGCGCCCAAGACCGCCCGAGACGCGGAGTCCCTCCTGGAGGTTGCGGACCAGGGATTCCCCCGATACGAGCAGCAGATCCGCCAGCACGTACCACGGCCCGATGAGGAGACGATCCTCGCGCACCAGCTTCTCGATCCGAGGGCGATCGTGCGGCCGGACAGCGAGGTGGTCCTCGAGGGCGATCGTCTGGCCGTCGAACGTGAACGAGCGGAAGTGCGGATCGCTCTCGAGCAGTGCCAGGAGCTTCGTCACCATCGGGACAAGGCGCGCGCGGTAGCCCTCGAAGCGCTCGTACCACTCGCGGTCCCAGTGCGTGTGCGGCACGACGAACGCGCGCCAGCGGACCTGCCGGCGGATGCGCGTCACGATCGCGGCGGCGGCGAGCCCGCCCGCCGCGCCCACGAGCGCGCCCCCGGTGACGTCGAGCGGGTAATGGACGCCCACCGCGACGCGCGCGAGCGCGATCCCGGCAGCGATGAGGATCGCGGGCGCACGGAGCCGCGGGTACATCTGGCCGAGCGCGACGGCCGCCCCCATGGCGAGCGCGGCGTCTCCCGACGGGAACGAGTACGACTCTGGATCGAACTGCAGGCGCGGCGGCGCGTCCGGGATCGCGATGAACGGGCGCGGCCGCCGGAACACGAGCTTCAGCAGCTCGGCGACCGCCCAGGGCACCGCCATGCCGACGAGCACGGTGAGCGCGGCCCACAGGCCACGCCGTCCGAGGCCGCGACCGCGGAGCACGCCATACGACGCGAAGTACCAGATGAGTCCGTTGAAGTTCGCGACCACGAGCGCGAGCGCGAGCACCGCGGTGACCTCGTTGCGGGATGTGTTGATGCCGAGGTAGAGCTCGCGGTCGAAGCGGAAGACCGCCTCGAGGAGATCGGTCACCGGCGGCGCACGTGCCGCCACACGAAGATGCCGACTCCGGCAAGGAGGAGCCCGGCGACGAGGTAGTCGAGGCCCCGGAGGCTGTGCTTCAGGTCGAGCCAGTGGTCGCCGAGGATCAGACCGCCCCAGACGAGGAGCATGACCCAGGGGATCGCGCCGAGGACCGAGAACAACGTGAATCGCCACAGCGGCATGCGAGCGATGCCGGCGGGGACGGAGATGAAGGTGCGAACGATCGGGAGCATGCGGGAGAAGAACACCGTCGCGTCGCCCCAGCGCCGGAACCATCGGTCGGCGACGTCCAGATCGTGCGTGCTGATGAGGACATACCGTCCGTACCGCTCGAGGAACGGCCGCCCGCCGAAGGCGCCGACGGCGTACGCGACGAGCGACCCCGCCGTGTTGCCGATGACGCCCGCGACCACCGCGCCCCAATACGTCCAGGTCGCGCCGGTCAAAGGCTCGACCACTCCGCGCGAGACGACCCACCCGGCGAACGGCAGGATGAGCTCGCTGGGCAGCGGGATCGCGGCACTCTCGATCGCCATCGCGACGGCGACGCCGACGTAGCCGAATCTCGCGTAGAGCCCTTCGAGGAACGGGATGACGATGACCTCGAGCGCCTCGAGCACGTGTGCGTATCATCGAGCATCCGCGCAACTCGCGATGGGCCTGGTCATGCAAGGAAGGTCCCTCTGCCGATGAGCACAGCGTCAGCGCTCGACGAGCGCATGCACGACGGGATCCGGCGGATCGGGACGGCCGATGTGGTCGTGGGGATCCCGAGCTTCCGCAACGCCGCGACGATCGGACACGTCGCGCGGGCCGTCGCGTCCGGACTGCTTGGCGGCTTCCCTCATCTGAAGGCGGTCATCGTGAGCTCCGACGGCGGCTCCGACGACGGGACGACCCAGGTCGTCCTGGACACGGTGCGCGATGTGCCCGTCATCGCGGGCTCCTACCGCGGACTGCCCGGCAAGGGCTCCGCCCTCCGCGCCATCTTCGAGTGCACATCCGGACTGGGCGCGCGGGCCGGGGCGGTCGTGGACAGTGACCTTCGCAGCATCACGCCGCAGTGGGTGCAGCGGCTTCTCGGTCCGGTGCTGGACGGGACGGTGGACTACGTGACCCCGCTGTACGCGCGGCACAAGCACGATGGCACGATCACCAACACGATCGCGTATCCGCTCACGCGAGCGCTCTACGGCGTGCGCGTCCGCCAGCCGATCGGCGGCGAGTTCGGGTTCTCGGGAGAGCTTGCGCGCCGGTTCGTCGAGTCCGGCGACTGGAGTGGGCACATCGCGCGGTTCGGCATCGACATCCATATGACGACGACGGCGCTCGTCTCGGGCGCTCGGATCGCGCAGGCGTTCCTCGGCGCCAAGATCCACGATCCGAAGGACCCGGGGTCGGACCTCGCGCCCATGTTCACGCAGGTGGTCGCCACCCTGTTCGACCTCGCCGGGCGCAACGCGGCGCGCTGGCGGGATGTCACCCGATCGCGCGGCGCGCCGGTGGTGGGTGACGTCGAGCCCGTCGAGCCCGAGGTCGTGAACGCGAGCACCGGGACCCTCCGCGCGAAGCACGCCGCCGGGAGCGACGAGCACGGCGCGGTGTGGGATGAGGTGCTCGGTCGAGCTCCCGACGCCCTCGACGCCCGCGAGTGGGCTCGGATCGTTTACGCGTTCCTCGCGGCTGCGGTGCGGGATCCGGCCCGCCGTGATCGCCTCGTGCAGGCCCTGGTGCCCCTGTACTTCGGGCGCGTCGCGCGATTCATCGATGACGCCGCCGACCTCTCCACGACCGAGTCGGAGCGTCTCGTCGAAGACCAGGCCGCCGCCTTCGAGGAAGAGAAGGGTTCGCTCCGCGAGCGGCTCGCGTAGTGACGGTTTCCATGAAGGAGGATGCCCTCGTCCTCGTGACCGAGGACGACGGCAGCCTCCCGGTCGGGACCGCGACCCGCCTCGGCCTCTATTACCACGACACGCAGTTCCTCTCCGGGTTCGCTTTGCGCATCAACGGCACCGCCCCCATCCTGCTCTCCTCGAACACCGAGCAGAACTACGTCGGCGCGTTCCAGCTGACGAACGCGGCCACGACGCTGCCCGCGGGAACGATGCTGCCGGCGCAATCAGTGTCGATCCGCCGCACGCGATTCCTCGCCGACGGGTGGCGCGAGCGCATCGGCATCCTGAACTGCAACGCCAAGCCGGTCACGCTCCACGTCGAGCTGGAGGTCGACGCCACCTTCCTCGACATGTTCGCCGTGCGCGCGGCGGCGGTGACCGGCAACGATCCGGCGTACTGGGATCGCTACCGGACCCACCCGCGGGTCGGATCCGAGGTGCAGTGCGAGTCGATCGATGGCGGCCTGCGCCTCTCGCGCCTCGGCCGCGACGGGGTCCGCCGCACGACGGACGTGACGACCCACCCCGCCGCCGACGCGAACCTGGGACGGACGCTCGTGTACGAGCGGAGCCTCGCGCCCCAGGCGCTGTTCACCGTCGAGCTGTCCGTGGTTCCGCGCGAGGATGGTGCTGGTCAGGAGCCGTCACCGGCCGGTTTTGACGAGGCGCTCGATGCCTTGAACGCGCGATACCGCCGGTTCCTGCGCTCCTGCACGCGGTACACCACGAGCTCGGAGTCGCTCGACGACACGCTCATCGCGCGCAGCGCGCTGGACCTTCGCGCACTCGTTGACTTCGAGGACACCGGCCCTTTCCTCACCGCGGGGATCCCCTGGTACGCGGTGCCGTTCGGCCGTGACGGGCTCATTGCGGCGTACCAGACGCTCGGGTGGAACCCGGATCTCGCGCGCGGCACGCTGCGCCTCCTCGCCCGCTACCAGGGGAAAGCGACCGACGCGTACACCGACGAGGAGCCGGGCAAGATCTTCCACGAGCTGCGCCGCGGGGAGCTGGCCCGCCTCGGCGAGATCCCGCATCGGCCGTACTACGGCACCGTCGACGCGACGCCGCTCTTCGCGCTCGTTTTCGCGGAGTCGGTGAAGTGGACCGCGGACCGCGCGCTCTGGCGCGAGCTCCTCCCCGCCGCGGAGCGCGCGCTGACCTGGTGCGACACGCTGGGCGATCTCGACGGCGACGGGTATGTGGAGTACGGCTCGCGAGGGACCGAGCTGCGCAACCAGGGCTGGAAGGACTCCGCCGCGTCGCTCTGCGGCACCGATGGCCGGTGGACGTCGTTGCCGGCGGCACTGGTCGAGGTCCAGGCGTACGTGTACGCGGCGAAGCAGGGCCTCGCCGACCTCTACGCCGCTGATGGCGACCTCGCCCGCGCTGACGTCCTGCGCGGTCAGGCGCGGGAGCTCCGCGAGCAGTTCGAGCGCGACTTCTGGATGGAGGGCGAGAGCTGCTACGCGCAGGCGCTCGACGGCTCGAAGCAGCAGGTCCCGGCCGTGACGAGCAACGCCGGCCACGCACTCTGGGCGGGGATCGCGAGTCCAGAGCGCGGGCGACGGGTCGCGGCGCGGCTGCTGTCCCCGGACATGTTCACCGGCTGGGGCATCCGGACACTCTCGTCGGAGTACCCGACGTACAACCCGATGAGCTACCACAACGGCTCGGTGTGGCCGCATGACAACTCCCTCATCGCGCAGGGGTTCGCGCGGTACGGCCTGCGCGACGAGGCCGCGGCGATCGTCGAGGGTCTTTTCGAGGCCGGCAAACGGTACCCGGACGCACGCGTGCCCGAGCTGTTCTGCGGGTTCGCGCGAGACCTGCGCTTCTCGTCCCGGCCGGCGGACTACCTCGTGTCCTGCATCCCGCAGGCATGGTCCGCCGGGATGAGCTTCCTCTGCCTCCGTGCGCTTCTCGGCATGGAGCCCGATCTCGAACGCAGGCGGCTGGTGGTCGATCCCGTGCTCCCGTCGTGGCTTTCGCGGATCGGCGTCGAGGACCTCGAGGTCCACGACGCGAATCTCTCGTTCTCGGTGCGGCGCGGCGCGAAGGGCATCCTGGTCACCGGCGGAGGCGACCGCATCGAGCACCGGGTGCGAGCGGCGGCATCGTGACGCCGGGGACCGGTCGCCAGCGGGTGCTGCTGCTGCACTTCACGACGCCAGCCGTGCTGGGGGGCGTCGAGGGCGTCATGGGGACGCACGCCCTCGGCCTTCGCTCGGCGGGAGCGGACGTCGCGATCGTCGCCGGTCGGGGGCGCGCGGCACCCCCGGGGATCGAGGTCATCAGGATCCCGGAGGTCGACTCACGACACCCCGCGGTCCTCGCCGTCGGCGCGGCGCTCGCGCGCGGAGAGGTCCCAGAGATGTATGGGACGCTGTGTGACCGGATCGAACGAGGGCTGCGCCCGCACGTCGACCGCGCGGACCGTGTCGTGATCCACAATGCGCTGACCCTCCACAAGAACCACGCGCTCGCGGGGGCGGTCGAGCGCCTCGCCGCGACACGCCCCGGGCGCTTCCTCCACTGGACGCACGACCTCGGCTGGACGGACGCGCAGTACAGCGGCGAGCTGCACGAGGGGGAGCCGTGGGACCGCTTCCGGCGGCCGATCCCGAACGTTCGCTACGTCGCGGTATCGACCGAGCGGCGCGACGAGACGTGCGATCTGCTCGGTCTGCCGCGCGAGAGCGTCAGCGTCGTCGTCAACGGCGTCGATGTGCCGGCGATCCTGGGGCTCTCGGAGCCGGGCGCGTCCCTGGCCCGGCGTCTCGCGCTGTACGACGCGGACCCGCTGCTTCTGCTCCCCGCGCGTCTCACGCGGCGCAAGCGGATCGAGGCGGCCATCGCGGCCACGGACGTGCTCCGCTCGCAGGGCGCGGATGCGGCTCTCGTCGTGACCGGTGCACCGGGCGCGCACAACCCCGGGAACCGGCGCTACCTGGCCGAGCTGCGCGAGCAGGCGGCGCGGGTCGAGGGAGTGCACCTCCTCTACGCGCTCGACGTGCGGCCGAGCTATCGGCTCGTCGCCGACCTGTACGCGCTCGCGGATGCGCTCCTGTTGCCCACCGGGAACGAGGGCTTCGGCATCCCCATCCTCGAGGCGGGCCTGCACCGGCTGCCGATCGTGTGCACGGATGTGCCGGCGCTGCGCGGGCTCGCGCGCGAGGATGCGACCTACCTGCGGCCGGATGCCGATGGCGAGGACATCGCGCAGGCGATCACGGGCCGGCTTGCCGCGGACCCCGAGGCGCGGCTCCGTTCGCGCGCGAAGCGCCACAGCTGGCCACGCGTGCTTCGCGAGCGCGTCCTGCCCGTCATCCTTGAGGACGCCGCCTGATGCGGTGCGTTGTCGCGCTGACCGATGTCGAGCACCAGCGCGGGCTCGTGGACGTCGCGATCGCGCTCGCTGGAGCCGACGAGCTGACGCTCGCGTCGGTCATCGAGGTGCCGGAGGACGAGACCCTGGCGTCCGCGCAGACCGAGGCCCGGCGGCAGCGCCGCGCCCTGCGCGCCGTGGAGCGGCCCGGCGTCCGCGTGCACGTCACCGTCGCCCGCCGCGGCTGGGCGGCCATCGCGGAGCTTGTGGCGAGAGAGCGGCCGGATCTGCTCCTGGTGGCCTGGAGGCGCCCGGGCTCAGAGTTCCTCGGCACGACGATCGAGGACGTCCTGCGCGATCCGCCCTGTGACGTCGCGGTCGTGAAGGGCAGCTTCGCGCGCGCGAAGCGACTGCTCGTCCCGGTGCGCGGCGGACGCTACGCGCAGCTCGCGGCTGTCATTGCGGCGTCCTTCGCCCGGGCTCGCGACGGGAGCGTGACCCTGCTGCACGTGGAGTCGCGCAGCGACCACCGGCATCCGAGCATCTACCAGCTCCTCGGTGACCGCGCCTTCGACGAGCGCGTCGACCAGCTGCTGACGCGCGTCGGCGACGCGGCCCTGGTCATCGCGGAGGAGTCCCGGGCGCATGACGCTCTGGTCATCGGTGCGACCGGCCGTGAGGGGAGCGACCCGCTCGGGCCGATCGGCCGCCTCGCCGCCCGGGGCACCAAGCCGGTGCTGCTCGTGCGCACCCGCGTCCCGGTAGCGTCGAGCGTCTTCGCTACGCGGTCGCCGCTGCCCACCGATCGTACGTCGCGCAGCCGCGCGATCGGCGAGCTCGTTGACACCTGGTTCGTCGAGAACACCTTCAGCTCGTCCGAGTTCGCGGATCTCGGGAAGCTCGTGCGCGAGAAGGAGCGTCAGGGGCTGCGGGTATCGGTCGTCCTGCCGACGCTGAACGAGGCGGCCACCATCCGAAAGGTCATCCGCGCGGTCAGAACACGGCTCGTGGAGCGCTTCCCGCTCGTCGATGAGCTCATCGTGATCGACTCCGACTCCGAGGACCGGACACGCGAGATCGCGGAGTCGGAAGGGGTGCCCGTACACATCCACCAGCGCACGCTCACCGAGTGCGGCGCGCACCGCGGCAAGGGCGAAGCGATGTGGAAGAGCCTCCACGTGACGAGTGGCGACATCGTCATCTGGGTGGATACCGACATCGCGAACATGCACCCGAAGTTCGTCTATGGGATCGTCGGCCCGCTCCTCCTGCATCGGCGGCTTCAATTCGTGAAGGCCTTCTACCAGCGTCCACTCCACTTCGGGCAGGAGCTGCATGCGGCCGGGGGTGGCCGCGTCACGGAGCTGATGGCGCGCCCGATCCTGAACCTCTTTTTCCCGGAGCTCTCCGGAATGGTGCAGCCCCTCTCAGGAGAGCAGGGCGGTCGGCGGGCGCTCCTGGAGCAGCTGCCGTTCTTCACCGGGTACGGCGTGGAGACGGGGCTCCTCATCGATACGGTCCAGCGCGCGGGCATCGGCTCGATCGCTCAGGTCGACATGCGGCAGCGGATCCACCGCAATCAGTCGCTCTACTCTCTCTCGAAGATGAGCTTCGAAATTCTGCAGGTCGCCCTGAAGCGCGTCGGCGAGGGCCGCGGCGTCCGCTGGGAAGAGGCGAACTCCACCATGAAGCTCATCCTCCCCTCCGACGACGGGCGCTTGCAGCTGACGCTCGAGGACCTCGTGCCCGTCGAGCGCCCGCCGATCGCGACCGTCCCTGCGTACCGCAGCAGCCGACGTTGACGGCGCCGTGCGGGCCGGCGTGAGCGTCGCCGAGGAGGCCGGCCGGCTGCCCGTCGCCACATCGGAGGAGCAGCTCTCGCTGCGCAAGGGACCTGGCCAGACGCTTCTCGGGGGCATCACCCTCGCCCACTTCTCCCACCACGTGAGCAACTCGCTGCTCAGCCCGCTGCTGCCATTCATCCAGAGCGCGTTCGGACTCTCCTACGCGCAGAGCGGCTTCGCGGTCTCCGCGTTCGCGCTCTCCAATGGGCTCTCGAACGCGCCGTGGGGCCTGCTCGCCGACCGGATCGGCGCGCGCGCCGTGATCACCGCCGGCCTCGTCCTGATGGGCGGCACCAGCGTCGCGCTCGCTCTGGCGGGATCCTACGAATGGCTGCTCCTCGCGCTCGTGGCCATGGGCGTAGTGTCCGGCAGCTACCACGGGCCGGCGGCCGCGCTCATCGCCAAGGCCTACTCGCCGTCGGTGCGCGGCGCGGTCATGGGGATGCACATCACCGGCGGGCACCTCTCCTTCTTCGCCGCGCCGCTCATCGCCGGAGCGCTCGCGAACGCGACCGGGACGTGGCGGACGCCGTACCTCTGGTTCGCACTCGCTCCCCTCGTCTGCGGCGGGGTGCTCTGGCTCGTCGCGCCGCGTCTCCACGAGCGGCCAGAGCCCGGGGACCGGTTCGCGGCGTTCCGCGAGGTCGGACGAGTCTTCCGCGACGTCGGGCCGCTCGTCTCGCTCGCGATGGCCTTCCAGGTCGGCCTATCGGCGGTGCTCGCGTTCCTCGCCCTGTACCTCGTCGACGCGCGCGGCATCAACCCCGGCGTCGCCGCGGCGATGTTCGGCGTCCCGCAGCTCGTGGGCATGGTCGGCGCGCCGCTCGGCGGCGCGCTGTCCGACCGGTTGGGCCGTAAGGCGGTGATCCTCGCGTCGCTCGCGGCCCTCGGGCCGGCGATCTGGTCGCTCACCGCCGTTCCGAACGAGCTGCTCCTGCTGCCCCTCGGAGCGATCGGACTCGCCTTCGCGATGCGCTCGACCGTCACCGAGACGCTCGTGCTCGACAGCGCGCCAGCCGCGCGGCGAGGCACCGTGCTGGGCGCGTACTACCTGGCGAACGCCGAGATCGGCGGTATCGGCGCGCCGCTCTTCGGCCTCCTCGCATCGGCGATCGGGATCGGCGCGGCGATGTCGTATATGAGCATGGCGCTCGTCGTGCTCTCGGGCATGGCGCTGGTGGTCGGCCGCCGGCTGTAAGGGAGGCGGCACCGGCGAGACGCCGAACCGTTGCGGCGCCGGCGAGACGCAGGGCACCCGCGAGCCGTCGCAGCCGGAGGCGCGACGGGCGCGGGGATCAAGAGGGATCAATCAGGATGGAACGCCGCCACGAGGATCGTGAACGCCCGGTTGAGCGGCGCCTGGACGCCGACCCGCTCGCCCCTGTCCGCCACGGCGCCGTTGATCGCCTCCACCTCCGTGCGCCGGCCGCCCTCGACGTCCTGCAGCATCGACGAGCGGTTGTCTCCGAGCGCCGACGCGATCCGGCGCCACGCGGCCACCGCGTCATCGTCCGCGATCGGGAGGCCCGATGCCGTCGCGACTCGCGCGACCTCTCGCGCGATCCCGTCGGCGAGCGGCCCGGCTGCGCTGTGGTCCACGAGCTCGCCGTTCGTCAGCCGGAAGACCGCGCTCGTCGCGTTCATGGCGGCGTTCACCAGGAGCTTCTGCCAGACCGACCGGAGTGGATCCGGAACGCGCGCAACAGTCATCCCCCCGTCCTCGAGGGCTCGGGCGAGCTCGTCGAGGCGGGGATCGTTGCCAAGCTCGACGCGCCCCGGACCGGTCGCGAAGAGCGAGCGGTCGGGACGCAGCGCAGCGCCGACGTAGATGACGCCGGCGGCCGCGCGCTCCGCTCCGATGCGCGCGGCCAGTGTCTCGAGATTCCCGAGGCCGTTCTGGATCGTGAGCGCCAGCCCGCCCGGTGCGAGCACACGCGCCGACTGCTCGGCGGCCCACCCGGTGCCGAACGTCTTCGTGCAGACGATCGCGACGTCCACGGGCCGCTCACCGTCGCGGAGCGGGCTGCGTGTGCGGTCGACCTCCACGATCTCGGCACGCCCGTCGAGCGCGCGCTTCACGACGTGGCCGATCGCCCCCATGCCGACGATCGCCACGCGCATCAGGCCCTCTCCCACGCGGGCATGATCTCGGCGATCGTTCGCCGGAGCGGGGAGAGGTCCGGGATCACGCGCGTCGGCGCGGTCACGAGCTCCTCACCGTGACGGTCCACGAACACCGTTCGGAACCCGAGCGCCGCGGCAGGCCGCATGTCGTGGTACTGGCTCGCGCCGACATGGACGACGCTCGCGCTGGTGACGCCTGAGTCGCGGAGGAAGCGCTGCCAGTGCCCGGGCGCCGGCTTGTAGCTGCCGCAGTCCTCGGCGGTGATCGCGAGATCGGGTCTCTGGCCGAGCGCCTCGATCGAGTGATCGAGCAGATCGCGATCGACGTTGGAGAGGATCGCCAGGCGATGGCCGCGCGCGCGCAGCTCCTCGAGCGCCGCCGTCACCTCCGGGAAGGGGCGCCACGACGGCAGCGACGCGAGGAGCGGGGACGGCGCGTCGACGCCGTGCTCGCGAAGCAGTGCGGTTCCCGCGCGGTCGAGGATCTCCCGGTACGAGAGGTAGCGCTCGCCCTCGACGGAGGCCTCGATCTCGATGTAGCGCTTCGCGAGCGCGCGGCGGTCGACCGCACGCGGCAGGAGCGGCGCGATCGCGTCCGCGACCCCGCTCTCCCAATCGATGAGCGTGCCGTAGCAGTCGAAGGTGACCCAGCTGTCCGCCACGCCGATATCGTGCGTCAGATGCGAGGCCGGGCGCTCGCGGCCGCGATGCAGCGCGCGGAGGCGGCGATCGTGGGCGGCCTGCTCCCGCCCGGCACCGTCCGGCGCGTGGGCGGGGTAGTCTGCCTTACCGCGCCGTTCATCCCACACCCGTTCGTGAACCGCGCCATCGGCTTCGGCACCTTCGCGGACCCGGACGAAGCGCTGCTCGAGCGGATCGAGCGGCTCTTCGAGCGCGCGGGCACGCCCCCGCGAGTCACGCTTCCCGGCGATCTCGCAAGCACTCGATCGCGACGCTTGCTCGATCGACGGGGCTTCACCCTGCACGAGCCACAGCTCGATTCGGTGCTCCTCCACGATGCGGCCGGGATTCCCGACCCGCCTGCGATCCGCGGGCTCACGATCGAGCGGCTGCGGCCGGAGGACGTCACGCTCTACGCGAGGACCGCGGCGGCGAGCTTCCCCGAACGCCCGCGGTTCGAGGAGGCGGTCCTGCCGGTCGCGCGTCGAGCCATTCGCAGCCGCACGCTGCATCCCTTCCTCGCACGGATCGACGGCGAGGCTGCAGGGACGGGATTGCTCACGTTCGTCGGCCGCGTAGCCGGGATGAGCAACGGCACGGTGCTGGAACGCTTCCGCGGGCGAGGCATCCAAAAGGCGCTCCTCGCGAGGCGGATGCGGGAAGGCCTGCGGCGCGGCTACCGCGTCTTCTTCTCACAAACGCAGACGCAAGCCTCATTGCACAACATGCTCGACCTCGACTGGCGCGTCCTCTACGTGAACGCCGACTACGAGCGCCGCTAGCTCGCGCCGCCGAGTGCCTGCGCGATCCGCTGTACGAGCCGCCGCGCCACTTCGGCCTTTGGCAGCCGCGGCAGCGCCTCCGCGCCATCGACGCTCACGAACGTGACCGTGTCGGTGTCCGCCCCGAAGACACCGGCGCTCACGTCGTTCGCGACGACGAGGTCCGGGCCTTTCTCACGCAGCATGCGCGTGGCCTCCGCCACGGGGTCACCGGTCTCGGCCTTGAAGCCCACGACGAACGTGCCCGGGCGCCGCTTCGCCATGACGGCCTTCAGCACGTCCGCGTTCTCCGTCAGGCGGAGGGTGACCTCGCCCCGCGCATCGCGTTTCTTCAGCTTCACGTCGGACGGCTCGGCGACGCGGTAGTCCGCGACGGCCGCAGCCATCACCACCGCCTCGGCGTCGGGCAGCAGGGCGAGCACCGCCTCGCGCAGCTCGCTCGCGGTCTCGATCTGCACCTGGCGCACGCCCGCCGGCGCGGCAAGCGCGGTCGGGCCCGAGATGAGCGTGACGTCGGCACCCGCGGCCTGGGCGGCCGAAGCGATGGCGTAGCCCATCTTCCCCGAGCTGCGGTTCGAGATGACGCGCACCGGGTCGATCGGCTCGGCCGTCGGGCCGGCCGTCACGACGACCCGACGCCCCGCGAGCGAGCGTGCTTCGCCGACCGCCTCGGCGATCGCGTCCTCGATGCGCTCGAGCGCCGCGAGGCGTCCCTGCCCGACGAGACCCGAGGCGAGCTCGCCCGCCTCGGGTGCGACGATCCGCATGCCGCGCTCGCGGAGGATCGCGACGTTCGCCTGCGTCGCGGGATTCGCCCACATGTGCGTCTCCATCGCGGGGCAGACGATCACCGGTGCGTGGGCCGCGAGCACCGTCGTCGCGAGCAGGTCGTCGGCGAAGCCGTGGGCGAGCCGCGCGATGACGTGGGCCGTCGCCGGCACGATCACGATGAGGTCGGCCTGCTGCCCCATCGCGACGTGCCCCGCCGCGCGGTCATCCAGCTGGCCGAACATCTCGAGCTCGACGGGACGGTACGTGAGAGCCTGGAACGTGAGCGGCCGCACGAACTCGGCAGCGGAGCGGGTCATGACGACCTGCACCGTCGCGCCGGCCTGCGTTAGGCGCCGCGCCAGCTCGACGGCCTTGTATGCGGCGATCGAGCCGGAGACGCCGAGGACGACGAAGAGCCCGCGCGAGCGCTCGAGGCCCGGGCGCGCGGCCGTCACGCGTTCAGCTCCCAGAGCACGCGAAGCCCCTCGAGAGTGAGGTCCAGGTCGACGCGCTCGATGCTCGTCGTGAGCGGAGCGATCGTCGAGGCCAGGCCCCCGGTCGCGATGACTCGAGGCGCCGCGGGCAGCTCTGCCGTGATGCGCGCGACGAGACCCTCGATGAGGCCGACGTAGCCGAAGACGATCCCGGAGCGCAAGCAGTCGACGGTGTTCTTCCCGATGGCGTCGCGCGGCGCGGTGAGCGGGACGCGGAAGAGCCGCGAGGCGCGACCGAAGAGCGATTCGGCGGAGACCTCCAAGCCGGGCGCGAAGGCGCCGCCGAGGAAGTCCCCCTCCTCGCTGACGACGTCGAGGTTCGTCGAGGTGCCGAAGTCGACGATGACCGCGGGCCCCCCGTAGCGGCGGTGTGCCGCGAGCGTGTTCGCGATGCGGTCCGCACCGACCTCCGACGGGTTGTCGACGCGCAGCCGCACGCCGGTCCGGACACCCGGTCCGATGACGAGCGCGCGGCCCCCGAGGTAGCGGTCGGCGAGCCGCTGGAACGCGAGCGTGAGCGGCGGCACGACGCTGCCCAGCACGAGGGCGTCGACCAGATCGAGCGATAGATCCTCGCGAGCGAGGAGTGCGTCCACCATGACCGCGAGCTCGTCCTCGGTCCGGTCGTGGACCGTCGCGGTCCGCCAGGTCGCGACGAGCTCGGCGCCGCGGTAGGCGCCGAGGACGACGTTCGTGTTGCCGACGTCGACGGCGAGCAGCGTCGACACGCTAGTCCTTCCCTTCGGTGGCTCCGGTGCGCAGGCCGTCCTTGCCGCGGTGCGCGAGGAGCGCCTGTGCCACGTTCTGCGGAACGAAGGTGTCGACCGAGGCACCGAAGGCGACAAGCTCCTTGATCCGCGACGCGGAGATGAAGAGCCATTCCGGTGAGGTCATGAAGTAGACCATCTCGACCTCCGGCGCGAGGCGGTGGTTCATGTTCGCCATCTCGAACTCGAACTCGAAATCCGAGAGTGCACGGATACCCCGGATGACGAACGAAGCCCCTGCCGAGCGGGCGAAGTCGACGGTGAGCCCGCCGAACTCCCGCACCTCGACGTTCGGGAGGGCCGTGCACGCGCCGCGCATGAGCTCGATCCGCTCGTCGGTCGTGAAGAGGGTGCGCTTCGACACGTTCGTGCCGATGCCCACGACGACCCGATCGAACAGCTTCGCGGCGCGCTGGACGATGTCGAGATGCCCGTTCGTGGGAGGATCGAAGGTCCCGGGATAGACCGCGACGCGCTGGGTCATCGGGTCGCGCCTCCTTGTGCGAAGTGCACGCCGCCTCGCATGGTAGTCGCTAGTGGCGTGTCCCGGAATGGCTCAGGCGGAGGGCAAGTTGCAACCCCTCAGCGCAAACAGCGCTTCATCAATGGGAGCCGCTCGTAGTACAAGAGCAGCGGCGGCAGCGGCACCGGTGCCGAGGCCGAGGAGCCCGACCCCGAGCGCACCGCTCACGCGGGCCGGCCCCAGATGACGTGGCCGACGACCTCTCGCCGCACGAGGGCCTGTCCCGCGAACAAAGCGCGGAAGTCGGCGCGGAAGCCCTCGAAACGGTCGCCGAGGGTCACGCGCGAGAGGGTCGACGTGCTGCCGAGCTCCGCGAGGTACTCCTCGGGCGGCTGATCGATGGCGAGCCCCGCGCTGTGCGCCTCGCCTTCCACGAGGAAGCGTCCGCTGGCGACGATCTCGCGCAGCCACTCTCCGGTCGTGCGGAGCGGTGAGTACCGGCGGATAAGGCCGAGCAGCTCTTCGCCGAGCGCTCCACCGGGGCGCCGCGAGTCCGCGTCCACGATGGCGAGGCGCGCTCCCGGTGCAAGCGCGTCCCGGAAGCGCGGGAGCACGATGTCAAGGTCCATCCAGTGCAGGCTCGAGCCGCAGACGATGAGCCCGTACGGCGGGTCGAGCGGCGCGTCCTCGGCCCGAGCCAGGATCCAGCGGAGCCGTGTGTCGTCTCCGTGTAGAAGTCGGCGCCCCGCGTCCATCATCGCGACGGAGGGGTCCACTGCGTCGACGCGACGCGCGGCGGCCACGAGAGCGCGAGCAAGCTCACCGCGCCCGCAGCCGGCATCGAGGACCGTCCGCGGCTCGACGATCAGGTGCGTCAGCGCTTCGATGGTCTCGGCGGGATATCCCGGCCGGAGGGCGTAGAGCCGTACGACCTCCTCGTCCGCGAAGGTCATTCCCAGCGCCCGCTCCCTCACGCGAGAGCGTCCTCGAGAAGATCGAGCGCGGTCCCCACCGACGCGAGGCGGTTGCCCTGGCGGTCGAACGGCCAGATCGATCGCTTCACGCTGGTGTGGCGATCGCTGTCGATGGCGACGAACGTG
>JACDAF010000064.1 GCA_013695575.1 Chloroflexota bacterium
GCCATCGCGCGGATCGGCGCGAAGAAAGAAGGAGAGCTGCGTAGCGAGCGGATCCGTCCCGACGGGACGCACCGGACCTCCGTCGTCTTCGCGGTCGTCGAGCCGGACTGGCCGGAGACCCGGCGCCGCCTCGAGGCGCTCCTCGGCCGGTGATATCCTGTTCTCGTTGACCATATCTACCGGTCCGGTCGCGCTCTGAGCCGGGGCACCATCGCTGGGGCACGCCGCCAGCCGGCGGAACCGGCCGGCGCGAATGGCAGAGGATCCCGCCGATAGCGGAACTCCGGATCAACGATCAGATCCGCGTCCCGACCGTCCGCCTGATCGGCGCTGACGGCCAGCCGCTCGGTGTCATCCCGACCGCGCGCGCGCTCGCCCTCGCGCAGAGCGAAGGGCTTGATCTCATGGAGATCGCCCCGAACGCGCAACCTCCCGTCGCCAAGCTTGGCGACCACGGCAAGTACCGCTTCGATGAGCAGCAGAAGCTCAAGGAAGCCAAGAAGAAGCAAAAGGCCGTCGTCTGGAAGGAGATCCGGATGGCGCCGAAGATCGACGAACACGACATCGAGACGAAGCTGAAGGCAGCCGCGCGCTTCCTCGATGAGGGCGACAAGCTGAAGATCACCGTTCGTTTCCGTGGGCGGGAGCTCGCCCACCCAGACCGTGGCCGCACGCTCCTGCTCGCGATGGGAGAGCGACTGAAGGAGCACGGCGTCATCGAGCGCCTGCCTCTGCTCGAAGGCCGTCAGATGATCATGGTCATGAACCCCGTACGCCCGCAGCAGGTGCAGCAGCAGCAACGACCGGTCCCCGCTTCCGCGGTGGTCAGTGCGCCGGCAGCCGCAAGGCCAGTCGCTCCAGTGCCGACGCCGCTGCGACCGACGCCGGCGCCGACGGCGCGCCCGGCTGCAGCGCCACCGAGGAGCCGACCCGCCTAGCCGTTGTGCGCCGTGGTCGAGCGGCCGTACACTATTTGCTCACCGACCTACCGGCGGTCGACCGCCTGATGGGGGAACGCCGTGCCGAAGATCAAGACCCACAGCGGGGCGAAGAAGCGGTTCGGCGTAACGGGAACGGGTAAGATCACGCGCTCCAAGGCCTTCAAGGGCCACCTGAATGAGCACAAAAGCCCTGCGCGCAGGCGCCGTCACGCGGGCAAGGGTCTCGTGGCGAAGACGGATCTTCGTATCGTCCGCAAGCTGCTGCCGAATCTGAAGTAGCCGCTCCGCGGCTGGAACGAGGGAACACATGTCACGGGTGAAGCGCGGCGTCGCCGCACATAAGAAGCACAAGAGGCTGCTCGCCGACGCCGAAGGCCGACGTGGCGCGAAGCGGAAGCTGGTCCGTCCGGCCCGCGAAGCGGCGATCCACGCCCTGTCCTATGCCTACCGTGACCGCCGCGCGCGGAAGCAGCAGTTCCGCGCGCTCTGGATCTCACGCATCAACGCGGCGTCGCGTGAGTCGGGGGTCTCCTACAGCCGCCTGATGGCCGCGCTCCGCACCGCGGGCGTGCAGCTCGACCGCAAGGTCCTCGCGGACATGGCTGTGCGCGATCCGAAGATCTTCCGTCACTACGCGGAGCTCGCGAAGGACACTGGGCAGAAGCGCGAGGCGAACTCGAGCTAGGCCATCGCGATGGATCCGAACGAGCTGGCGGACAGGGCGCTCGACGAGATCGCCGCAGCGGCGGACGAGGCCACCCTTGAGGCTGTCCGCGCGCGCTATCTCGGGCGCAAGGATGGCGAGCTCACGCGCGCGCTGCGCGGGCTCAAGGATCTCTCACCCGAGCGGCGAGCGGCTGAGGGCGCGGCCGCGAACGAGGCCAAGGCGCGCGTCGACGGAGCGATCTCGGAGCGCCGGGCGGCGCTGCGGGCGGCCTCGCTCGAGAGGGATCTCGGAGGCTCCCGGGAGGACCTCTCCCTGCCGCCGAGGACCGTCAGGCTCGGGCGGCTCCACCCGATCTCGCGCACGATCCGCGAGATCACGGGGATCTTCGCGACGATGGGCTTCGAGAGCGTCGAGGGCCCCGAGGTCGAATGGGACTACTACAACTTCGAGGCGCTGAACATCCCGCCCGACCACCCGGCCAGAGATAAATTCAGCACCCTCTGGATCGAGAACACCGCCGAGGTCGCGCTCGCGCGCACCGCGGACGGCGGCAGCGGCGGCAGCGCCCCTGCGCCAGCTGCCTCGCGCCCGATGCTCCTGCGGACGCACACATCGCCGATGCAGATCCGCGTGATGGAGCAGCGGCGTCCACCAGTCCGTGTTCTCGTGCCGGGGCGGTGCTATCGGTTCGAGGCGACCGACGCGACACACGAGACTGTGTTCTTCCAGACCGAGGGCCTGGCCATCGACGAACAGCTCTCCATGGCCGACCTGAAGGGAGTGCTCTATTCGGCTGCACGACAGCTCTTTGGTGGAGCGCGGAAGGTGCGGTTCCGGCCCGATTACTTCCCGTTCACGGAGCCATCCGCGGAGATGGCGTTCGACTGCATCGTGTGCGATGGCAGCGGCACGACAGACGAGGGCAACTGCCGGACGTGCGGCGCCACGGGCTGGATCGAGTGGCTCGGCTGCGGGATGGTCCATCCGAAGGCGCTCGAGCGCGTGGGCTACGACTCCACGCGCTACCAGGGCTTTGCATTCGGCGGGGGCGTCGAGCGGATCGCGATGCTGCTCACGGGCACGCCGGACATCCGACTGTTCCATGAGAACGATCTGCGCTACCTGGAGTCCGTCTGAGATGAACGAACGAGACCACGCGCCCGCGGCGCGGCTCGCGGCGCAGCCGCGAGCTTGAGCTGATGCCGACGCTCAGGGTGCCGCTGGCCTGGCTGCGCGAGCACGTGGACGTGTCGGACGTCGACGATGTCGCACTCCGCCTGCACATGTCCGGCAGCGAGGTCGACCGTGTGGAGCGCACCGGGGAGTCGTGGGGCGACAAGGTGCACGTCGCGCGGATCGTCGGGCTCGAGAAGCACCCGAACGCCGACAAGCTGCAGCTCGCCACCGTCGACTACGGACGGGGACGCACGACGACCGTGGTGACCGGCGCGACGAACCTCGCCGTCGGCGACGTCGTGCCGTATGCCGAGGCCGGTGCGACGATCCTTGACGGGCACACCGGCCGGCCGTTCGCTCTCAAGCCGAAACCGATGCGGGGCATCGCGAGCGAGGGCATGGTGCTGTCGGCGAAGGAGCTCGGCCTCGGTGATGATCACGAAGGGATCATGCAGCTCGCGCGCTCGCTCACGGTGGGGGCTCTGCTGCGAGATGCGATCGGGGAGACGACGATCGTCTTCGAGATCGCGCCGAACCGGCCCGACACGCTGTCCATCACGGGCATCGCGCGCGAGGTCGCCGCGCTGTACGACCTGCCGCTGCGCGAGCCGGACGCCGCATCGATCGGCTGGGATCTCGCTCCCGAGGTGCTCACCGTGCGGATCGACGACGCGAAGGGCTGTCCGCGCTTCTGCGCCGCATATCTTGAGGACGTCGGCATCACGCCGTCCCCGGACTGGATCCGGCGGCGCCTGACCGCGGCCGGCATGCGTCCGATCAGCAACGTCGTCGACATCACGAACTACGTGATGCTCGAGCTCGGCCAGCCGCTCCACGCGTACGACGCGACCCGCCTCCGCGGGCGGACGCTCGTCGCCCGCCGCGCCGCGCCGCGCGAACACCTCCGGACGCTCGACGGGATCGACCGGGTGCTGCGGCCATCCGATCTCGTCATCGCCGATGCCGATCGCGCACTCGGCCTCGCAGGGGTCATGGGAGGCGAGGACTCCGAGATCCGCGATGACACGTCGACCGTCGCCCTGGAGGCTGCCTCGTTCGAGCCGCTCGGGATCCGCCGGACCGCCGACGCACACGGCCTGCAGGGCTCGAGCGGCAGCGCCGCCGCCCGGCGCTTTGGCCTCGAGCTCAGCACCGCTCTGCCACCCATCGCGCTCGCGCGTGCCGTAGAGCTGCTACGGGAGCATGCCGGAGCGCGCCTCGTCGGCGCGACCGACGTGCACCCGGCCCCGCGGGCGAACGTGACGGTGCGTCTGCGATTTCGCGACGTCGAGCGGGTCACCGGCATGCAGGTGTCCTCCGAGGAGACCGTCGGCGTGCTTCGCCGCCTCGGGTTCGCAACCGCGGACGATGGCGAGGCGCTCGCCGTGACCGCGCCCGCCCACCGCACGGATATCGGGATCCCGGAGGACATCGTCGAAGAGGTCGCTCGCATCGTCGGCTACGACCGGATCCCGACCAGCATCCCAAACGGCCCGCTGCCGGTACACGAGCGTCACCCGCTCGAGCAGCTGCGGGAGCGCGCGCGCGACGTCCTCGTCGGCATCGGGCTGCAGGAGACCATCTCGTACGCGCCCATCGACCCCGCCTGGCTCGGACGGCTCACTCCGGATGGAGCGGCAGGGGCACCTGCGGCGCGAAGCACGACCCTCGGGCCGGAGCCGCTGCGTATCACGAATCCCACGACGGTCGCGCAAAGTGTCATGCGCACGACGCTGCGCGCGAGCCTGCTGGACACGGCCGCGCGCAACCTGCGGCACCGTCCCGGCATCGCGATCTTCGAGATCGCTCCCGTCTACCTTCCGCGCCCTGCCGATCTCCCGGACGAGCGCTGGACCGCGGCGATCTGCCTCGCAGGTCGCGCCGAAGGCGGCTCCTGGCTCGAGCGCGATCGGGATTGGGACGTGCACGACATCAAGGGCGTCGTCACCGCGCTGTTCCGCGGCATCGGCGCACGGCCGGAGGTCCAGGGTCGTGATGGGGCACCGGGCCTTCACCCGGGCCGCTCGCGCCTGTACGCGGACGGGCCGTTGGCGGTGCTCGCGTGGGGGCAGCTTGATCCGCGTGTCGCGGCGCGCTGGGACCTCCCGGCGGAGACGTTCATCGCAGAGGTCGACCTCGCGTCGCTGCTCGCCGTGGCGAGACCGGCGGCGGTGGCGCCGTCCCGCTTTCCGGCCGCGATGCGCGATCTCGCGGTCGTTGTCGAGGAGGGGCGGCCCTACGGCGAGGTGGAGCAGGCCATCCGCGATGCCGCGAAGGGCCTTATCGGATCGGTGAGTCTGCTGGATCTGTACCGGGGACCGCAGGTGGGCGAGGGAAGGAAGAGCTTCGCCGTCCGCCTCGTCCTTCGTGCCCCCGACCGCACGTTGTCCGAGGCTGACGTCGCGAAGGCGATGAAACGCATCGAGGGGCGCCTTCTGCATCAGATCGGAGCGGCGATCCGTTGATCCCCGCTCACTCCGCCGTCGCTCCGCGGCTGCTGTGTTCGCGTGGGCCCTTGCGGCTCGCGGCAAAGCCGCGCCTCGCCTGTTGATCCCCGCTCACTCCGCCGCCGCTCCGCGGCTGCTGTGTTCGCGTGGGCCCTTGCGGCTCGTCGCGGCAAAGCCGCGCCTCGCCTGAAGCTCGGGCGGCGGCTCCCGCGCTCCTTCTACGCGCGTCCCACGCTCGTTGTCGCGCGCGAGCTGCTCGGCAAGACGCTCGTCTACGAATCGGCAGAGGGCACCCGCGCGGTCCGGCTCGTCGAGGTCGAGGCGTACCTGGGCGCACGCGATCCCGCCTCGCACGCGCACCGCGGGGTCACACCGCGGAACGTGCCGATGTTCGGGATGGCGGGGCACTCGTATGTTTACCTCGTGTACGGGATGTTCTGGTGCATGAACGTGGTCGGAGCGTCGCCCGCAACGCCGGGAGCGGTGCTCCTGCGCGGCGCGGAGCCCGTCGCCGGGCTCGCTCTTGACGCGCGCGCGCTCGCAGGGCCGGGCAAGCTCTGCCGGGCGCTCGGCATCAGCGGGATCCATACCGGCCTCGACCTCGTGAGGGGGTCGCGTCTTTCCATCCGGGCCGCGCCGGCCGTCCCACCGCACCAGGTCGCGCGCACGCCGCGGATCGGGTTGAACCCAGGAGCGACGTTCGACCGCCGTTGGCGGTTCATCGTCCGTGGTTCCGCCGGCGTGTCTCACCAGGCCAAAACGAGGAGCGGCTCGGCCGCGACGAGCCGCACGGGCCGAGCGCGGGCGCCCGGACCACGCGACCGCGGGCGCAGGGGCCCCCGTGCGCCGAGGGCGCGCGGCGAAGCGGAGGCGGAGTGAGCGCCGATCGAAAGACACTCGCGACGCTCGAGTTCACCTCGGTGCGCGAGATGCTCGCGGAGCGCACGAGCTTCGCGCCCGGACACGAGCTCGCGGCCGCGCTCGAGCCCGCGAGCACGCTCGCCGACGCGGAGCGGCTGCAGGACGAGACCGCCTCGGCCCGCGAGCTGCTGCGCGATCTGCCGGCGGCCGGCCTCGGCGGCGCGAAGGACGTCCGGGATGCGCTGCGTCGCGCGGCGCTCGCCGGCCGGCTCGATCCGGACCAGCTCGTGGCGGTCGCGGAGACGGTCCGCGCGGCGGAGCGGCTCTGGGCCGACGTCGATGGCCGCCCGGCCCTCTCCGCGCGCACGCGCTTCGCCCGTCCGCCGGCCGGGGTCGCTACCGCGATCGAGCACGCGATCTCCGCGACCGCCGAGGTCCTCGACCGCGCGAGCACGGGGCTCGCGTCCGCGCGGTCCGAGCTGCGGTCCGCGCAATCGCGTCTGCAGCAGCGGCTCGATGCATTGCTGCGGACGCCCGACCTCGTGCGGGTCCTGCAGGACCCGATCGTGACGCGGCGCGGGGGCCGCTACGTCGTGCCCGTGAAGGCGGAGCATCGCGGCGCCGTGAAGGGGATCGTCCACGACCAGTCCGCGAGCGGCGCCACAGTGTTCATCGAGCCGCTCGAGATCCTCGACGCGAATAACCGCGTCCGCGAGGCGGAGCTTGCGGAGCGACGCGAGGTCGATGCCGTGCTCGACGGCCTTTCGCGCCAGGTCGAGCGCGCGGGCGAGGAGCTCCGGCTCACGCTCGACGCGCTCGCCGCGCTCGACGTCATCCTCGCCAAGGCGCTTCTCGCCGATGCGTTCGGCGC
Source organism: Chloroflexota bacterium (assembly GCA_013695575.1). Taxonomy (GTDB): domain Bacteria; phylum Chloroflexota; class Limnocylindria; order P2-11E; family P2-11E; genus JACDAF01. The sequence continues at coordinate 6,964 of JACDAF010000064.1, forward strand.
CGAGCGGCCAGCGCTGAACGCGGACGGCGTGATCGACCTCATCGGTGCGCGTCACCCGCTCCTCGTCGCGCGAGGAGGTGAGGTCGTCGCTATCGACGTGCGGCTTGGGACCGACTTCCGAGCCCTCATCATCACCGGGCCGAACACCGGGGGAAAGACCGTCACGCTCAAGACCATCGGCATCCTCGTGCTCATGGCGCAGGCAGGATTGCAGGTCCCCGCCGAGCGTGGCTCGAGCGTGCCGGTGGTGCCGCGGGTCTTCGCGGACATCGGCGATGAGCAATCGATCGCGCAGTCGCTCTCCACGTTCTCGTCGCACCTGCGCAACGTCGTCGCGACGCTTGCAGGTGCGCAGAAGGGCGACCTCGCCCTCCTGGATGAGATCGGCGCCGGCACCGATCCGGACGAAGGGGCGGCACTGGCGATGGCCGTGCTCGAGACGCTCCTGGCTCGCGGCGTCCTCGTGGCCGCGACGACGCACTACCCGGAGCTGAAGGCGTTCGCGCTCAACACACCAGGCGTCGCGAACGCGAGCGTCGAGTTCGACGCGGAGACGCTGCGGCCCACGTATCGGGTCCACGTCGGACTTCCCGGTGCGTCGAATGCCTTCGCCATCGCATCGAGGCTTGGCCTCGAGCGTGGAGTGCTGCTGCGCGCCGAAGCTCATCTGTCCGAGCTCCACCGCTCGCTGGAGCGCACCCTGCGAGAGGCGGAGCGCCAGCGTACGGAGCTCTCGGCCGCGATGGAGGAGGCCCGCATCGCGCAGGCTGACGCGGTGCGCTCGCTCGCGGAGGCGCAGCGCGATGCGGAGCGGCTCCGGCGTACCGCCTTGGAGGATGCGCACCAGGCGCGACGCGAGGGCGAGGAGCTGGTGCTCCAGGCGCGGCGCGCGCTGCGCCAGGCCGAATCCGCGCGCGAGCGCTCGTCACGGCGGGACCTCCTGTCCGAGGCGCGGGCGGCTTTGGAGGAGGCCGAGGGAGCGGCGCGGACCAGCACGCCCGCGCCGCCGTCGCTCGCGAACGAGACCTTCGAGGTCGGCGATCGCGTCATCGTGGACGGCACGACGGAGGTCGCGACCGTGCTCAGCGCCGATGGGCGGGGGCAGGTCGAAGTGGCCGCCGGTGCGATGCGGCTTCGGGTCCGTGGTGAGAGCCTGCGCCGCGCCCCGGATCTCGCGAACGAGCAGGCGAGGGACGGCTTTGCCCGACCGAGCCGCAGGGCCCCCGGGATCCGACGAGACATCGTCGAGTCGGGACGGGGGATTGAGCAGGTGCCGCTCCAGCTCGACCTCCGCGGCGCCCGCGCCGAGGAGGCGCTCATCGAGCTCGACCGCTACCTGAACGACGCGGCGCTCGCGGGCTACGACCGCGTGCGGGTCGTGCACGGCAAGGGCACTGGCGCGCTCCGGGCCGCGGTCAGCGAGGCTCTCGCGCGGCACCCGCTCGTGCGCGCCCACGAGATCGCCGCACGCAACGACGGTGGCGAAGGTGCAACGGTGGTGACGCTCTAAGACATTCCCGGGGCGCGAGCGCGATCGCGCCCGAGCTCGGAGCGCGATGCGACCTGGATCGGTCAGCGGATCACGGCGGCTGGGGCGGCGGAGAGGTGACCCCGGGCGGAAGCGTGCGGCCGGTCGGGAAGGGCGGAAGCGTCAGCGTCGGGCTCGGCGACGGCGTTTGTTGTCCCGGGGGCGGAGTAGGGGTCGGCGAAGGCGGTGCGGTCGGCGGGGGCGCGGTCGGGGACGGCGTCGCCGAGGGTGACGGGCTCGGGCTCGGGCTGGGGCTCGGGCAGGGCTCATCGGTGAGGATGTTCCACGTGTACCGGCCGTAGGCGTGCCTGTCGGTGTTCGCTTCGGCGGCCCAGCGATCGCGATACGGCTTCCACACCGCGGGGCCGCCTTCGTTGAGGCGAATGCCGGGGCGGGCCGAGCCATCGGGCGTTGGACAGCCGCGCCCGTACCAGTCGTCTTGCTTCCGTGGCTCGGTGCCCTTCACGAATATCTCGCTCGACTGAAAAGGGCTCTGGCTGGACGGGAGAAGGCCTGACCCGTACCCGCCGGTCGCGCCGGGCGCCACGACGACGTTCGCGGTCACGATGTTCGCCGGCTGCTTCCAATCGAGCTTCTCATAGCCCTCGAAGATGTCCTTCATGTAGCGCTGCCACAGCCGTCCAGGGCCGATCGCGCTCGAGAAGTCGCGCGAGCTCATGGCCTCGCTGTTGCTGTTGCCCATCCACACGCCAGTGACGAGGGTCGGCGTCGCGCCGACCGCGTACACGTCCTTCAGATCGTCGGTCGTGCCCGTCTTCAGGAGCGCGGGACGGTCGATGTTCGTGAAGGAGCCGAAGATCGGGCTCCGGGCCGGCTGGGTGGTGTCCTTCAGGATGTCGACCATGACGTACGCCGTCGCCTCGTCTATGACGCGCCTCTGCTCGAAGTCCTTGTGCTCCCAGATCACCCGCCCGCGAGGGTCCTCGACCTTGAGGATGTAGGTCGGCGTGACGCGCACGCCGAGGTTCGCCAGCGTCCCGTAGGCGCTCACCATATCGACGAGCTTCACTTCCTTGGAGCCGAGCGTCAGCGAGAGTCCGGTGTTGGCAGGGTCGATCGGCGTGGTGATGCCCATCTCGTTCGCCGTCTTGATCGTCTCGGCGA
>JACDAF010000073.1 GCA_013695575.1 Chloroflexota bacterium
TTCTACGCCTCGATCCGCCTCGACGTGCGGCCGATCGAGCCGATCAAGCAGGGGACCGACGTGATCGGCCGGCGGGTCAAGGTGAAGGTCGTGAAGAACAAGGTGGCGCCGCCGTTCCGCCTCGCCGAGCTCGAGATCCTCGCGGCGGAAGGCATCTCGCGCGAGGGGGGACTCATCGACATGGGCCTCGTGACCGGGGTCGTCAGCAAGTACGGCGCCTGGTTCAATTACGGCGAGACGCGGCTCGGGCAGGGGCGTGAGAACTCGAAGCAGTTCCTGCGCGATCACCCCGACGTCGCCGCCGAGCTCGAGGCCAGGGTGCGCGATAGGTCCGGTTCCGCGGCGCTGCCGGCCGCCGGTGCGGAAGACTAGCGAGGCCCCGCCGGATGAGGGCGCGTACGACGTCGCCGTCCGGTACCTGGCGAACCGGCCACGCAGCGTCGCCGAGATCCGCCGGCAGCTGCGCTCGAGGAGGTACAGCGACGGTGCCATCGATCGCGCCGTCGACCAGCTCCGGGCGCAGCGGTACGTCGACGACGAGGCCTTCGCGCGCTACTGGGTCGAGCAGCGTGAGCGGTTCCGGCCGAAGGGGGATCGGGCCCTCGTCAGCGAGCTGCTCGGCAAGGGCGTCCCGCGGGAGACGATCGACCTCGTGCTCGGGGAGCGTGACCCGGAGGCGGAAGTGAAGCAGGCGCGCGCGGCGATCCGCCGTCCGATCGCGCGCTGGCAGACCCTCGAGGAGGGGGAGCGCAAGCGCAAGATCCACCAGTACCTTGTCGCGCGCGGCTTCTCGTACGACACCATCGAGTCGGTCCTCGATCGTCCCGACGAGCCCGAGGGTGGAGTAAGCGCTACTTCGTCTTCGCGATGATCCTCGCCATATCGTCGGCGTTGTACGCGCGCATCGTGAGCGTGCGCACGTTCCCCTGCGCCCCGAGCTTGAGCGCGAACGCGGACGCGGTGTCGTCGTCCGGGAACTCGGTGATCGCGACGAGGTCGTACGTCCCCATCGTCCAATGGATCGAGAGGAACTTCCCGCCGAGCGACTCGATGAGCTTCGTCGCCGCCTTCCCGCGTTCGACGGAGTCAGCGAACGCTTTCACGCCCTGCTCGGTCCAGTTCACCAGCGAAACATAGGTCGCCATGTTGTTTCCTCCCCGCGTATGTCCGGGCTAGGTCTCGTTCGGCCCGCTTCCGCCCGCATTGCCCTGCACAGCATCGTCGATGGCGCGTGCCAGGTCGATGTCCGCCTGGGAGATGCCCTTCACCTTGTGCGTCGTGAGGACGATCCGGACGTGCTTGTAGTGCTCGAGATGGATGTCCGGGTGGTGGTTCGCCGCGTTCACCAGGTCGGCCACGCGGTTCACGAACGCGATCGCGGCCTTGAAACCCTTGAACCGGAACCGCCTCGTGATCGACTCGCCCTCCCGGTCCCAGCCTTCGAGCGACGCGAGCGCGTCGGCGAGCGCCGGATCGCCGAGGCGCGCTTCCCGATCGTCGATCACGCCAACAGGCTACCGTCCGCATGGCGTACAGGGAAGCGTCCGAGTGCTACCATGCGGACACTGAATTTGTGATCACCCGGCCTCTGGGACGCGCGTCCCGGGGACCGACGTTGCGAGCGGGGCACCCCCCTGAGCGGCGGTGGCTTGAGCGCACGCGAGCACGGAAAGGATTGTCGCCATGACCGACATCCTCGTCGTGGGCGTCGTCGCCCTCGTCGCGGGTCTGGTCGGGTTCGGGATCGCACTGGTCCTGCGCCGATCCCTCGCCCTGGGCAGCGAGAGCGCTGCCCGGGCCACCGCCGACCGTCTCATGGCGGAAGCGAGCGCCAGGCAGAAGGAGATCCTCCTCGAGGCCAAGGACGACGCGCTCAAGATCGGAAAGGCTGCCGAAGCAGAGAACCGGGAGCGCCGGGCCGAGCTGCAACGGTACGAATCCCGGCTCGACAAGAAGGACGAGCAGCTTGACACCAAGACCGCTCAGGTCGAGGAGCGCGACCGCCGGCTCGGCGAGCGCGAGCAGGCGCTCGAAGCCGAGCGCGCCAGGATCGGCGAGCTCCAGGAGGCGCAGCGAGTCGAGCTATCACGTGTCGCCGCCCTGACACAGGAGGAGGCTCGCGAGGTCCTTCTGCAACGGGTCGAGGGCGAGGTCCGGGAGATCATGAACCGGCGGGTCCGTGAGCTCGAGACGGACGCGCGCGAGCTGGCGGACGAGCGAGCGAGGTCATACCTCACGATGGCGATCCAGCGGTACGCTGCCGAGGCCACGACGGAGCACACCGTCACGGTCGTCCAGCTGCCGAGCGACGACATGAAGGGCCGGATCATCGGGCGCGAGGGTCGGAACATCCGCACGCTCGAGCAGCTGACGGGCGTCGACCTGATCATCGATGACACCCCGGAGGCGGTCGTGCTGTCCGGTTTCGACCCGATCCGACGCCAGGTCGCCAAGCGCGCACTCGAGCGCCTCCTCGTCGACGGCCGGATCCACCCTGCGCGGATCGAGGAGATGGTCTCGAAGGCGAAGGTAGAGATCGACCAGGCGGTCAAGGAAGCGGGCGAAGCCGCGATGTACGAGGTCGGCGTTCCCGGTATCCATCCGGACCTCGTCAAGCTCCTCGGCCGGCTGCATTTCCGCACGTCGTTCGGTCAGAACGTGCTCCGTCACTCGGTCGAAGTCGGCTTGGTCGCCGGCATGCTCGCGGCCGAGGTCGGATACGACGTCCCGACGATGAAGCGTGCGGGGCTTCTGCACGACATCGGCAAGGCCCTCGACCATGAGGTGGAGGGCGCGCACACGGTGATCGGCGGCGAGCTGCTGAAGCGCTACGGGTTCCCGCAAGCTGTCATCGACGGCGTCGTTGGGCATCACGGGGATGTCGAGCCCGTCACGCTGGTCGGGACGTTTATCTCAGCGGCGGACGCGATCAGTGGCGCCCGCCCCGGGGCGCGGAGCGAGATCGTGTCGAACTACATTCAACGTCTGCAGGAGCTCGAGGCGGTGGCGAACAGCTTTATCGGCGTCGAGAAGGCCTTCGCGATCCAGGCTGGCCGCGAAGTCCGCGTCATCGTGAAGCCGGAGCAGATCGACGACCTCACCGCAGCCCGCCTGGCACGTGACGTCGCGCAGAAGATCCAGGACACGATGCAGTACCCGGGCCAGGTCAAGGTCACGGTCATCCGCGAGACACGCTCCGTCGATTACGCCAAGTGACCACTGTCGTTTGGACGCCTTTCGGTGCGCGTCGTTCTGCGGCGGGCCGCTAACGGGCGAGCACCTGGCGCCGCGTACCGGGGGATAGGCGGATGCGCGTCCTCCTGGTAGGCGACGTCGTCGGGAAGCCGGGACGACGCGCGGTGTCACAGCTATTGCCGCAGCTGCGATCCGAGCTCCGTATCGACCTCGTGGTCGTGAACGGCGAGAACGCCGCTGGCGGAGCCGGTCTCACGGCGGAGATCGCGCGCGAGATCCGTGATGCCGGCGCGGACGTCGTCAGCAACGGCAATCACGTCTGGGACCAACGGCAGTTCAAGGACGAGATCGGCACGCTCGATTTCGCGATCCGGCCCGTCAACCTCCCGCCCAACAACCCAGGGCGGGGCTGGCTGATCGTGAAGGGTGCGCTGGTGGTCAACGCCATCGGCCGCGTGTTCATGGCCGCGGCCGACGATCCGTTCCGCGCGGTCGACGCGTTGCTCGACCAGCTCGGGGAGGCAGCACCGAAGGTCCGCATCCTCGACTGGCACGCGGAGGCGACGAGCGAGAAGCTCGCGATGGGCTGGCATCTCGACGGCAGGTTCTCGGCGGTCCTCGGAACGCACACCCACGTCCCGACCGCTGACGCTCGAATCCTCCCAGGCGGGACGGCGCTCTTGTGCGACACGGGGATGGTGGGCCCGCGCGATTCGATCCTCGGCGTGCGCCCCGACATCATCCTCGAGCGGTTCCGGACGGGGATGCCGGTGCGCTTCCAGGTCGCGGAAGGGAAGGTCGTCTTCAACAGCGCGCTCGTGGACATCGACGAGCGGACCGGGCGCGCCAAGTCCATCGAGCGGGTCGACCGCGAGGTCGAGTGATCGGCCGGAGCGCGGTCGATCTCCACACCCACAGCCTGCGTTCGGACGGGACGCTGCCGCCCGCGGCGCTCGTGCGCCGAGCGGCGGCGAATGGCGTGAGGATCCAGGCACTCTCTGACCACGACACGCTGGCGGGGGTCGATGAGGCAATAGCCGCGGGCGCGGCGCTTGGCGTGCGCATCATCCCGGCGACCGAGCTCAACACCGAATCGGAGTGGGGTGATGTGCACGTGCTGGGCTATTTCCTCGATCCTGCCGACGACGCGCTCGAGGAACGGCTGCGGTGGCTGCGCGAGCACCGTGGACGGCGTGTGGAGCTGATGGTCGAGCGGCTGAGGGCGCTCGGCTACGCCATCTCCCTCGAGCGCGTTCTCGAGCTGGCGCAAGGCGGCTCCCTCGGGCGGCCGCATCTGGCTTCGGCGCTGTTCGAGGCCGGCTACGTCCCGACCTACGACGCCGCGTTCGAGGCGCTCATCGCGAAGGACTCTCCTGCGTACGTCGCGCGCGTTGGACTGACGCCGCTCGAGGCGGTCGCGCTCATACGGGCGCACGGTGGCGTTCCCTCGCTCGCACACCCGGGATCCGTGATCGGCCTTGCAGCGCTCCTGCCGCAGCTCGTAGCCGCCGGCCTCGCGGGGATGGAGTGCCACTACGGGTCACATACGCCCGAGTTCACGGCCTACTTGCTCGGCCTCGCGGCCGTGCACGGCCTCGTCGCGACCGGCGGAAGCGACTTCCACGGCCGTGGGGAGCACGGCGCTGAGCTGGGTGCAGTGCCCGTCCCGGCTGACGCCGTCTGGATGCTCGAATCACGGCAGCGGCCCGCTACCATCGGCCCGTTCCGGAGTAGGGAGGGGTAGGAGGGCGGGTTGGCCGGTGCGCTGCGCCCAGTCGTCGTGCTCATGGCGCTCGCGTCTGTCCTCTTCGTCGTCGACGGCTGGCTCGACGGCGCGTACCCCGGCGGCGAGAGCTGGATCGGCGGGTCGGCGTACCGTGGGCTGGGCGTGCTCGCCTACGTGTTCGCCATCGTGAACGGCGGGATGGCGCTCGTGATCGCTCGTGGGAGCGAGCGCACGCTCATGGGCCGGATCGGGCTTTCGGCGTTCTTCCTTGCCGAGCGGCCGCTCACCGCGTTCGTGCTCGGGCCGAAATCCGGAGCCGCCGTCGCCGGGCACCTCGCGACCGCCCTGCTGGAGCTCGTGATCCTGCTCGGTGCGTTGCGGGTATGGCGTCTTGGAAGGAGCATCGACGAGCCAGACATGGATGCCGTGCTCGCGCTCGACGCGCCGAGCCCCGCGGCTCCCGAAGCGGACGACTTCGTCGCGCCGGGTCTGCCGCAACGGACCTCGTGGGCGATCGGCGGGCTCACGTTGCTGCTGGCGGCGGCCCTCGTGACCGACGGGCTCGCCGCGGGGTTCATGCCCGGTGGCAGGCAGTGGGGCATGAGCGGGGACGCCGCCGGATGGGTCGTGTACCTCCTCGCCGCCATCGTGCTCACGATGGCCCTCCCGGCGGTACACGGTGGGATGCTCGCGCTCCGAGCGCTCTTTGGGCTCGCGCTCGTCCTCCTCATCGAGCGCGCGCTCAGTCCCTTCGCGCTGCGGATGTTCGAGCCGACGACCCTCGCCCTGCACGCGGTCGCGGCTCTCGCGGCGCTCGCGCTCGCCCTCGCGACGGCGAGCGCGATCCGCGCGAGCGCGCGGTCCGGCCACTCGCTGACCCCTGCACGGGCGGAGCGCGCCTGACCGTCCGCGACGCCGCCGTACGGCTCGTCGAGCAGGTCGGCCGCGTCATCATCGGGAAGCGGCCCGCGATCGAGCAGCTCTTCGCCGCCCTGCTGGTAGATGGCCACGTCCTGCTCGAGGACGTGCCCGGTGTCGGCAAGACCATGCTCGCGAAGTCCGTCGCCCGCTCGCTCGCACTCGACTTCCGGCGCGTCCAGTGCACGCCCGATCTCGTTCCGTCCGACATCACCGGCGTCTCCGTGTTCGACCCGGCGACCCAGCGCTTCGAGTACCGGCCGGGTCCGCTCTTCGCGAACGTGCTCCTCGTCGACGAGATCAACCGTGCGACCCCGCGCACGCAGTCGGCGCTCCTTGAAGCGATGCAGGAGCGGCAGGTCACGGTCGACGATGCGACGCATGAGCTGCCGGAGCCGTTCTTCCTCATCGCGACCCAAAACCCGATCGAGCTCGAGGGAACGTTCCCGCTGCCGGAGGCGCAGCTCGATCGGTTCCACTGCCTCATCGAGCTCGGCTACCCCGGTGCCGAGGAGGAGGACGAGATCCTGCGTACCCACGGCCCTGCCTCGATCCTGCCGGAGACGCTCGAGCCGCTGTTCGGGATCGAGGAGCTCGCGCTCCTGCGCGACGAGGTTCGGAGGGTGCGGGTGGGGGACGCGGTCCGCCGGTACATCGGGGATCTCGCGCGCGGCACGCGTACCGCGGTCGGTGTGGACCTGGGGGCCAGCCCGCGAGCCGGGATCGCGCTCTTCCGCGCGGCACAGGCGCACGCGGCGCTGCGCGGGCGGGGCTACGCGCTTCCCGACGACGTGAAGTCGCAGGCCGGTGGCGTGCTGCGGCATCGGATCTTCCTCGGCGCCGACGCCGAGATGCGCGGACGCACTACTTCCGCAGTCATCGCCGAAGTCCTGAGCCGGACACCGGTACCGGCGGAGCAGCAGGCCGTGGCGGGCTGATGCGACTCGGGGATTGAACCAGCGTCCGGTCGGGGCCTTCCCCGGGCTCGCTGTCGTTGTGCTCGTCGTGACGGCCGCAGTGACGCGAGCCCCCGCGATCATCGTGGCTGCGGCGGGGGCAGTGGTCGCGTGGGCCGTGGTGTTCGTCACAGGCAGGCTCGCGCTCGTCGGCGTCGAGGCCACCGTCGAGCTGGACCCGGTCCGGCTCCAGGCCGGCGAGACCCTCACTGCGGTCGTGACCGTCGTCAATCGGAAGCCGATCCCGCTGCCATGGCTCGACCTGCGCCTCGCTCTCCCGGATGGGGTCGAGGCCGCTGGTGTCGCGCCGGGATCGCCACGCCAGCACGTCGGCGCGGGGTTCGCGCCGCGGGGCCACGAGCGCGCGGTGCTGCGGTTCCCGCTCCTTGCGCCGCAGCGCGGCGCATACGCGATCGGGCCGCTGCGGATGCGTGCTGGGGACTGGCTCGGTTTCTCGTGGGTCGAGCGGACCATCGTCGCCGACGCCCAGGCGGTCGTGTATCCGGCACCGATCGCGCTCCGCGACCGTCACCGGCCGTCGCTGCGTCCGATCGCGGAGACCGCGGTGCGACGGGGGCTCCTGCCCGATCCACTGCGATTCCGCGGGGTCCGCGACCATCGTGTCGGCGACCCACGCAAGGAGATCCACTGGAAGGCATCGGCACGGCTTCGCGACCTGCAGACCAAGATCTACGAGCCGGCCACCAGCCTCGACGCGATCTTCCTCCTGAACGTCGCGTCGTACGAGCAGTTCTGGGTGCAAGCCGATCCGGAGGCGACCGAGGTCGTGATCTCCGCGACGGCGGAGCTCGCGCGCATCGCTGCGGAGGCCGGCCGGCAGGTCGGCCTCGTCACCAACGGACTCGACAACCTCACGCACGAGCGGCCGCGATCGGCGCTCGGGCGTGGGCCGCGGCCGCTCCGGAGGACCCTCGACATCCTCGCGCGACTCGGCCCGTACGCGGCCGCGTCGGCGGAGGCCGTGTTCCTGCGCGAGCGCGGCCGGCTGCCATGGGGAGCCACCCTCATCGTGGTCACACCGAGGCTCGGCCCCGAGCTCGCGTCCGCGTGCGTCTCCCTCCGGCGCTCAGGGCATCGCGTGCTCGCGCTGTCCATCACGCCGCCCCTGCCGATGGTGAGCGGCCAGCTGCGCCAGCACGACATCACGCTCGACGACCTCGGCCCGTCACGATGGCGCGAGGTGAGCTGATGCGTCGGCCGCTGCTCTTCCTCGCGATCGCGCGGGCGATCCTCGAGGCCGTGATCTTCGCGTCCGTGGCGGCGGTCCTGCACCGTGTCGCAGCCGGCCGCGAGCCGCTCTCCATCGCGTCGGCGGCGCTGCTGTGCTTCGGCGCTGCGCTCGTGCTGATCGCCCTGCTTCGCGATGCACGTGCGGAGCGCCAGAACGTGCTACTCACGGTCAGCGTGGTCGGCGGCACGGTCGTGCTCGCAGTGCTGCAGCCGACGGCGAACGCCGATGGGCTCGCGGTCCTCACGCGCATCATCGGCTTCGCGATCCTCGGCGAAGCCTTCGTCTGGCGGATCCTCAGCGTCGCGCGCTCCATCACGAGGTGGAGCGATGCGCGAGGCTCCGCGGTGCTCGCGTCGATCGCGCTCGGCGTCGCCGCGGTGGTGCCGGGCCTCGATGGCGGACCCCTTCCGGTCCTCGCGCTCCTTGCCGTCGCCGGTGCCGGGCTCGCGCTCTCGCTCGCACGATCGACCGAGGAGCTCGACATGGCGGGACGGACCGGCCGCGGGACCGCGAGCGGGCGCACCGCTGCGGGAGCGGCGTTCGTCATCGGCGCGCTGGCGGTGCTCGCGGCGCTCTTCTCGCCAGCACTTCGCGCCCTTGCAGCGACAGCGGGTCACGTCGTCGGGCCGCTGCTCGCGCAGATCGTGTATTGGGTCGCGCTGCCATTCGGGTATCTCGCGGCCTTCCTGGTGCCCTTGCTCCAGCCGCTCGCCGGGCTTCTCTTCGGCCGCGAGGTCCGTGCGGTCGGACCCGAGGACACCATCCGGGAGCAGCTGATGGTCGAGGCCCTCGAGCAGACCCGTCCCCTGGTGTTCGGTGCGATCGAGTTGCTCATCGCGATGCTCGCCGTGGCCTTCGGGATCATCCTCATCGACCGGCTCACCCGCGAGCATCGGAGCGCTCTGCCCGAGGGCGCGACGCTCGACCGCGAGTACGCGTCGGGAGCGAGCCTCCGCGAGACGCTTGGCGCCCTATTGCCACGCCGCCCGGTGCGACGGGCTCGGCCTCGGGACGACGGCTCGACCGCGGCCGCGGTGCGGCTCCTGTACTGGCGCTTCCTGGACCTGGCGGAGCGGGCGGGGGGTGGCTGGCGCGCGATCGCCGAGACGCCTGGCGAGCACTGGGCGCGACTCCGACGGACCGACCACCGTTGGGCCGCCGCGCGCCCGATTGTCGAGGCGTTCGAGCGGGTCCGTTACGGCGAGGAGGATCCGGCGCCGCAGATCGTCGAAGGCGCGCGGCTGGCCTACCGGGAGCTCGCATCGCGCCGCGACTGATCGCCGTCGTCGGACCGACGGCATCGGGCAAGACCCAGCTGGCTATCCGGGTCGCCGAAGCGCTGGACGCGGAGATCGTCTCAGCCGACTCACGCCTGGTGTACCGCGGCTTGGCCATCGGTACGGCGAAGCCAACGGCCCAGGAGCAGGCGCGCGTGCCCCACCACTGCATCGACCTCGTCGATCCCGGTGAGCGGTACGACGCGGCCCGGTATCGCCGTGACGCGACCGCGGCCATCGCGGGCATCGCCGCCCGCGGGAGGCGGGCCATCGTCGTCGGTGGCACGGGACTCTACGTGCGCGCGCTGCTGGACGGACTGGACCTGGATGCGGTACCGGGCGACCCGGCGCTGCGTCGCGAGCTGGAGGCGCTGCCCGCGTCGGAGGTCTTCGAGCGGCTGGGAGCCCTTGACCCCGAAGCAGCCGCGAGAGCGTCGGGCAACCCACGGCGCGCTGTCCGCTACCTCGAGATCGCCTCGCTCGCGGGATCGCTGGGAGCGGCACGGCATCAGGCGGATCCGGTGGACGCGATCCGCGTGGGGCTGGCGCCGCCTCGCGAGGTCATCGCGGCGGCCATCGCCGCGCGCGTGCGGACGATGGTGGATGCAGGGGTGCTGGAGGAGACCCGCGCGCTCCTTTCGCGAGGTCTGGCCGCCGGTCTGCCGAGCATGACGGGACACGGGTACGTGCACTGGGCTGCGCATCTCGCCGGTGCACTGTCCCTCGAGGAGGCGATCGCCCGAACGGTGCGCGACACACGGGCGTACGCTCGTCGGCAGATGACCTGGTTCCGGCGCGACCCGCACATCAGGTGGTACGACCCGACACGGGCCGATCCGCTGCCCGACGTGATCAGGGCGGCGGCCGCGTAGTGCTGCGC
>JACDAF010000075.1 GCA_013695575.1 Chloroflexota bacterium
GCGCATGCGGAGTCGATCCTCGGGATGGACATCAAGGGCCTCCGGGTCGAGAAGGTCTACGTGGAGCGCGCGGCGACGATCGCGAAGGAGCTCTACCTGGGGATCACGCTCGACCGCGACCGACGCCGCCCCGTCGTCATGCTCTCGACGGTCGGCGGTATGGACATCGAAGAGGTCGCGGTGACCGCCCCGGACAGGATCGCGCGCGGCTGGCCGAGCCCGCTGCTGGGACTCCTGCCTTTCGAAGCCCGCGCGCTCTGCTTCGACGCCGGAGTGCCGGAGCGGCAGCGCGATGCCGTCGGGGAGATCGCGCAGAAGCTCTACCGCTCGTACGAGTCGACGGACGCGACGCTCCTCGAGATCAACCCGCTCTTCATCCAGGAGGACGGGTCCGTGATGGCGGGTGACGCGAAGCTCGACGTCGACGACAACGCGCTCTACCGCCAGCCGGAGCTCGCGAGCTGGCGCGAGGTCGCACCCGACGACGCGATGGAGGAGAAGGCGCGAGAGCAGGGCTTCTCCTACGTGCACCTCGAGGGCGACGTCGGGGTCATCGGCAACGGCGCCGGCCTCGTTATGGGCACGCTCGACGCCGTCCGCAACGCCGGCGGGCGGGCGGCGAACTTCCTCGACGTCGGCGGCGGAGCGAAGGAAGAGGTCGTCCGGGCGGCCCTCGAGATCGTGCTCGCGAACCCGCGGGTGCGTAGCGTGTTCATCAACATCTTCGGCGGCATCACCCGGGGCGACGAGGTCGCGAAGGGGATCCTTTCGGTGCTCGATCAGGCGAAGCCGCGGGTGCCGCTCGTGATCAGGCTCGCCGGCACGGAGGCGGAGGCCGGACGCCAGCTGCTCGAAGGTGCGCCGCTGGTGTCGCGGGCCACGATGGACGAGGCCGCGGCCGAGGCCGTGCGGCTCGCGCGGGAGAGTCGCGCGTGAGCGTGCTGCTCGGCAGCGATACGAGGGTGCTCGTGCAGGGCCTCGGGCGCGAGGGCTCGTTCCACGCGGGGCGAATGAAGGAGTACGGGACGCGGGTGGTCGGGGCGACGAAGCCCGGCAAGGGCGGGACGACGCAGGAGGGGATCCCGCTCTTCGACACGGTCGCGCGGGCGGTCGACGCGACCGGCGCGAACGCGTCGATCATCTTCGTTCCGGCGGCGCACGCCCGCGACGCGCTCCTCGAGGCGATCGACGCCGCCGTCGGGCTCGTCATCGCCATCACCGAGGGCATCCCGGTGCGCGACATGCTCACGGTCACCGCGGCGCTCGAGGGAAGCGCGAGCGTCCTCATCGGGCCGAACTGCCCCGGGGCCATCACGCCCGGCGAGTGCAAGATGGGGATCATGCCGGCGGAGAATTTCTCGCCCGGTGGCATCGGCTTCGTCTCACGCAGCGGGACGCTGACCTACGAGATCGCCGACCTCCTCACGAAGTCCGGGCTCGGGCAGTCGACATGCCTTGGCATCGGCGGCGACCCGGTCATCGGGTTGCCCACGCCCGATGCGGTGCGCCACTTGAACGAGGACGACGCGACGGAGGCGATCGTCATCGTTGGGGAGATCGGCGGCAGTGCCGAGGAGCGCGCGGCCGAGTACATGCGCGCATTCGGGAAGAAGCCGGCCGTCGGATTCATCGCGGGCCGCTCAGCGCCCGCCGGCAAGCGCATGGGCCACGCCGGCGCGATCGTCTCGGGCAGCCAGGGCACCGCCGACTCCAAGGTCCGCGCCTTCGAGGAGGCGGGGATCACCGTCGCGACGGCGCCGAGCGAGATCCCCCAGCTGGTGAGGGATGCGCTGCGAGGCCGCGGCTAGCAGCGGAGGCGCCGCCGACTGAATTACCCTTGTCCCATCACATGACCAGCAAGCAGGCACTCGCCTTCCTGCCGGTCGTGATCGTGGTCGTCGCGGCCTGCGGTGCGGGACCAGCCACCCAGGCGGGCCTGGAGGCCTCCGCCACCGCCTCAGCGACGGCGAGCCCGCGGGGGACGACCGCGCCGCCGCCTGCGCTCACGACCACACCGGTACCCGCGGCCGTCCCCGCGCCCACGCCGACACCGGTCGTGCGCTGGCCGCTCACCGGCTTCGTGGCGCCGGATCCCGGCGCGACGAAACGCCGGCCGCTCAACGTGCGCCTGCCGAACGACTCCACCGCGCGACCGCAGCAGGGTCTCGCCAAGGCGGACATCGTCTACGAGCTGATCGTCGAGGGCGGCATCACCCGCTACGCCGCGATCTTCCATTCGAGGGACTCGAACGCGGTCGGGCCGGTGCGTTCGTACCGGTTCAGCGACCTGCACATCACGCAGCTGCTGCGGGGCGCCCTTGTCGCCTCGGGCGCGTCCATCGAAGAGACCGACGCGGTCACGACCTCGATCAACGCGCAGAACATGATCAGCGTCGACGCCGTGCGCGACGGTACCGCGTATTACCGCGTCCGGGGCCGGCCCGCACCGAACAACCTGTTCGCGGACCTCGAGGCGGCACGTGAGGCGGTGAACCGGGCCGGCGGCGGCGCGCCGGTCGAGGTGCCCGCACTGAAGTTCCTCGCCGCCGTGGAGCATGATGCGACCGCGGGCGGCTTCATCGGCTCCGTCCCGGCGACGACCGTCACGATCCCCTTCCAGCGCCAGCCCGCGACCTTCACCTGGGACGAGGGCTCGAAGGGCTACCGGCGCGCCCAGGCCGGCGTCCGCTCCGTCGACCCCGACGGCTCCGTGGCGGTCCTCGCGCGCAACGTGATCGTGATGCACACGAACATCTGGCTGACGAGCGTCGTCCAGGACATCTTCGGCTCGCTGGGCCTCGATTACCGGATGACCGGCGGCGGCGGTGCGTCCGTCTTCCGCGACGGCCGGCGCCAGGACGGCACCTGGAAGCGAGACGGCCCGCTCGACCAGTTCACGTTCTTCGACCAGGCCGGCAACGAGATCTCGCTGTCCCCCGGACAGAGCTGGATCCACTTCGTCTACCC
>JACDAF010000091.1 GCA_013695575.1 Chloroflexota bacterium
GTGTAGCAGTGAGCCTCCTGCATCAATGAATCCGAATGCCGTCCAGCCATTAGGAGCCGCCTTCGCCAGCAATCCATTGTGAGTTTGATCGGGCGTGCATCCACGCGAACGGAAGAGCGCTGCGACGCCTGAAACCTGCGGGACTGCGAAACTCACTCCCGAGCTTGCTGTGTATGACGCTGTCGAGTTGTACACGGCAGACATGATGCTCTGGCTCGGCACCGAGTAGTCGACGTGTGTCGGCGTTCACGCATATGACCCGGGCCCCGTTCACCGATATGACCCACCCGGCGTCGTCGCGTCCACTCTAGTTCGTCTTCGTCTTCACCCCCCTCGCCCCGAGTGTCACGACCCTCGCCCGCTCCGTCGCGGGTGTCCTGGGGCTTCGTAGCGCCTCGTTCTCGGCGAGGTCACCTGTGATCACGCCCTCTGAGCGCTCTCTCGCGTCCGGGCGCTGCCGCGGACGAAAGCTCTTGCCCTCGAGCGTGACGTGGTGCGAGGCGTTGATGAGCCGGTCGAGCGCGCCTTCGGCGAGGACGGGGTTGGGGAAGAGCGCGTACCACTCCGTGGGCGGCCGGTTGCTCGTGACGATCGTCGACCCGCGGCGCACGCGCTCGCTGATGAGCTCGTACAGGTCCTCGCCCTGGCGCTCGGTGAAGGCGCGCAAGCCGAAGTCGTCGAGGATCAGCAGGTCCGGAGCGAGGTAGCGGCGCATGCGCCGCTCCCACGTCGCGTCGAGGTGTCCCGCGCCGAGGTCACTGAGCACGCGCGCGGTCTTGTCGAACAGCACGCTCCGCCCCTGGCGGCAGGCGGCGTGACCGATGGCCTGGGCGATGTGCGTCTTGCCGACGCCCACCGGGCCGACCAGGAGCACTGACTCCTTGCGCTCGATGAAACCGCAGGTGGCGAGGTCGCGGATCTGCGCGGACGGGATCTTGGGGTTGAAGGCGAAATCGAAGTCAGTGAGGGTCTGGGCCTCCTCGAAGTGCGCGCGCTCAAGGCGGCGCGCGAGGGATTTGTTCTGACGTCGCTGGATCTCGTCCTCGAGCATCAGCTCGAGGAACCCCAGGTGCCCGAGCTTCTCCTGGTGCGCCTGGTCGAGCCGCAGCTCGAGCGTCTGCAGCATCCCGCCGAGCTTGAGCCGCTTGAGGCGTGGCTGCAGCTGCAGCGTGTTCATCGTGCCACCTCCCCGACGATCGCCTCCGCGCCGTGGAGGAACGCGCCGGCGGTGGTCGCGGGCAGCAGCTCGAGCTGGCGGCGGTCGAGATCCGCCTCGAGGATGTTGCGCACCGTCTTCATCCGTCCGTCGGCGGTCAGCGCGAGAGCGCAGGCCGCCTCGAGGCGCGTCCCCTCGTACTTGTCAGAGAGTCGCAGCAGCGCCTGGACCTCGCGCAGCCGCGTGAGCCCGCCCTGCTGCAGGAGACCGTCGACGAGACCGGTCGTCGCGCCGCCGACCTCGGCCGCGCGCCGGCGGCACCAGGCCGGCGTGCGCATCAGGAACGCCACCTTGTCGGGCGGCAGGTCCGCGTCGTCGGTGATGCGTCGGCGGCCATCCTTGACGTGCGTCTTGACCAGCGTGTCGCCGTCGAAGAGTTCGACGAGCGATGCGCCGACCCGCGCCTGCAGCGTCTTGCCGACGTGCTGCCAGGGCACCGAGTACAGCGCGCGGTCGATGGCCACGTGACAATCGGGGTGGACCTTGACTTCGCGCCACTCGACGAGCGCGAAGGGACGCTCGCGCAGCGGGAGGAGCGCGGGTCGCTCGTGCATCTCGAAGAGCTCGCCCACGGCAATCCCGTGAACGCGGTGGCGCCGGCGCGGCGCCGTGTCGCGCGACCAGAGGAGCGCCTCGGTGATGATCTCGCCCCAGCGCGTGAAGCTGCGTCCCGACCAGAAGCTGTCGCGCACGTACGGGACCGCGCGCTCGACACGTGGCTTGTCCTTGGGATGCAGCGCCCTGGCCGGGTCGACGATCGCGCCGTGGTGCTCGGCGATCTCGCGGTACGCGCGGTTCAGCTTGGGGTCGTACAGGTCCGCCGCGAGGACCCCGGTCTTCAGGTTGTCGCAGACCCAGAGCCTGGCGCTGCCGCCGAAGAACGCCAGCGCCTCCTGGTGGCAGGTGATCCAGGTCGAGCGGTCCATCGTCAGCACCGGACGCACGAAGTGCATGCCACTGGCGCGCAGCGTCGCGACGAAGGCCCAGACCGTCCGGCGACGACCACCGATCGGATCGGTCCACATGCCGAGGCGGCCATAGTCGACCTCCATGGCGTCCCCGAAGGCGGGCTCGGGCATGAGCACCGTCAGGCGCGCGGGGTCGGTCGCGCGGATGTGATCGATCACGTAGCGGCGGAAGGTCGGGAAGCTCGCGGCGGTGCGGCCGGCGTCGCGCAGCCGCTGCCAGACGGTGGTCATCGTGCTTGCCGCAAGAGCTGCGGCGATCTCGTCGTGCAGCGGAGCCAGCTGCATCCGCAGCGCGAAGCGGCCGACCCCGGCGCCGCCCTCGGTTGCCGCGGCGGCGAGCGCCGCGCGCCACTCCGCCGCGCTCCAGGGCGGTCCCTGCCGTTCGAACCCGGCAGCCTCGGCCTGGGCGATGCGGTCGCGCACGGTGAGGCGCGCGCGTCCCAGGCTGCGGGCGATCTGGCGGACGCCTCTGCCCGCCCGCCAGTGCACCAAGATCTCGACGTCGTCCTCCACGGTCATCCTCCTGCGGCCCATGCTCATCACCTCCTCGCGGAGGAGGCTGGCAGGGC
>JACDAF010000126.1 GCA_013695575.1 Chloroflexota bacterium
CCGATGAACCCGGTGGCCATGACGAACGCCACGAGCGAGTTCGCGATGAGCAGGCCGACCGTGAACGCGGCCAGGATGGGGACGCCCCGCGACGCGTCGCCGCTGGCTCCCGCCACACCGGCCAGCAGCAGCGCCTGGGATCCCGTCTCCGCGCCGATGCCGTGGATCACGCCGACGCCGAACGCGGTCCGCGCCCCGTACTGGGAGGCGTGGAGCGATGGGCGGTGCTCGTGGCCGTGCACGCGCGCCTGGAGCGCGCCCCAGCCGTAACGGGCGAAGTCGAAGAGCAGCATCCAGCGGCTGCGGAGTCGGAAATCGCCCTTCCCGCGGAGGTACTGGATCACCGAGAACAGCACCCAGATCCCGAGCATCACCAGGGTGATGCCGACGACCTTCTCGAGGATCGGGTCGACCCACTCCGGCAGGATCGCGGCGAAGAGCAGCGCCGCGACACCGAGGGCGACGACCATCGCCGCGTGCCCGAGCGCGTACAGCGTCGCGAGGCCGAGCGCGTGCCGCTGCTCGTGCGTGAACCGCGACTCGCGGAGCGCGTGGCCGACAGACACCGTCGTGTGTGAGTGCTCATGGTCCACGAGGTGGTCGCCGTGGCCGGCAGCAGCCACGGGGGCTCCGACGGGAACGTCGACGTCCGCGTGGCTCGCCGACGTCGTGCTCGTGATGTCGGTGATCGCGGCGATGTGGTCCCAGTCGAAGCCGTGCCGAAAGCCCAGCGCCACCATGCCGAGCAGCACCGCCACGAGACCGGCGTCCACGGCGCCACGCTAGCGGGCCGGACGGCAGGGATCTGCCGGGCGTAGGACGGACGTACAGTCCTGAGATGGGACGTGCGCTGTCGATCACCGTCTTCGCCCTGGCCGCCGGATCGGCAGCGTTGGCGAGCGCTGGGATCGCCGTCCCCGCCCACCGCATGCCCGCCGGCACCCCGCTCGGTCACGCCATGCCGCTCGCGGCGTACCGCCTGGCCTTCCTCGTCGAGCCGACCGGCGGCCGCGAGCCGCTGACGCCCGCCATGGCCGCCCTTCACCGTGCCCTCACGCAGGCTGGTGGACCCTTCGCCATGGAGATGCCAGCACGGCCACCGGCAGTGACCGATGCCGGGCTGTTCTTCCAGACCTCGGCGCTTGCGCCCGTGCAGGACCTCGGTCTCGCACTTGCGTTGCTCGTCGCGCTCGTGGCGCGGCTGCCGCGGCCAACGCGTCGCCTGATCACTGTCCTGCCGCTGCCTGCGAGAGCCGCCGCGCAGTGGTCGCCTGCCGTGCCGCTGGTGCCCCCGCGCGGCATCGCGCTGTCCGCCGCGAGCGCGTAGCCCGCTGGCGTCCTTTCTGGACGCTGCCGCGGACCGCGCCGCTGTTCCCGCGAAGAATCAGGGGGTACTTCCATGCGATCGTCACTCAGGACGGCAGCCGTGCTCGTCCTCATCACCGTGGCCATGTCGCTGGCCACGCAGCCCGGTTCCGCACACGAGCGCCGGAACCTTGGTCCGTATCAGGTCGTGGTGGGCTGGCTCGGAGAGCCGGCGTTCGCCGGCGTCATGAATGCGGTCGACTTTCGTGTCACGGATTCCCGCAGCACGCCCGCGAAGCCCGTCGAAGGGCTGGAGAAGACGCTTACCGTCGAGGTCTTCCAAGGTGGCTCGACCACAGCGTTCAGCGCGCCGTTCCGCGCGCGGTTCGGGAGCCCCGGCGCGTACGCCGCGGACATTCTCCCGACCCGCACGGGCGACTACCGCTTCGTCGTGAAGGGCAAGATCGAGACGCTCGACGTGAACGAGACCTTCGAGTCCGGACCGGGCCGCTTCGACGAGATCCGGCCGGCGACGGCGCTCCAGTACCCGGACAAGGTGCCGAGCGGGGCGGAGCTCGGTCGAACCCTCGACGACCTGCGCTCGACCGGGGAGCAGGTCCGCATCATCGCGATCCTCGCGCTCGTCCTCGCGGCGGCGGCGGTGCTGCTGCCTTTCATTCGCCGGCGGACCTAATGCGCACCATCCGCATCCTGGCGCTCGCGCTCTGCGGCCTGGGCTTCGCTGCCCAGGCCGCGGACGCGCACGCGTGGTATCTCCGGTCGAACCCCGCCGCGGACGCCCGGCTGCAGCGCGCTCCAGTGGAGATCCGGGTCTCGTTCACCGAGCCGCCGGACCCGGCTGGCAGCGAGATCCAGGTCCTCGCGACCGACGGCCGCCGCGTGGATCGAGGCGCCGTCCGCGCCACGGACGAGCCGAACGGTCTCGCCGTGGCGGTCGAGCCGCTCCCCGATGGGGGCTACACCGTCGCGTGGAGCGTGCTCTCGACCGTCGATGGACACACGACGAAGGGGAGCTTCGTCTTCGCCGTCGGGAACGCGCCGCTCCCCGCCATCCCGGATGTCGGACCCGCGGTCGCTCCGCCGCTGCCGGCCGAGATCGCCGGACGCGTGCTGTCCTTCGCGGGGATCACGCTCGCGATCGGCGTCGGGCTCTTCGGCATCGTCGTGCGCCCGCTGCTCCCGGCGGCCTCTCGTGCGCGCGAGTCGCAGCTCATTCTCCTCGCGGCCGCGCTCCTCGTGGCCGGACCGGCGCTGCTGCTCCTCGACCAGGGGACGGCGATCCCTGGCCGGCTGGCGCTGCTGCTCGGCGTGCGCGCGCTCGCCGGGCTCGCTCTCGTGGGCGCGCTCCGGGTCGGCCCCTTCCGGCACGAGGCGACCGTCGCGCTCGGGATCGTCGCCGCGGTGACCGCGACGCTCGTCTCGCACGCGGCAGCGACGGCGTCGGTGCTCGAGGTCGCGCTCGACCTCGTGCACGTGATCGCGGTCTCGGTCTGGGTCGGCGGCCTCGTCGCTCTCGGCTGGACCGCGCTGCCCTTCGCGACCGTTCGCAACGCGACGGAGGCAAAAGCACTCGGCCGCGGCGTGTGGCGCTTCTCGCTCATAGCACTGGTCGCGGTCAGCACACTGGTCACGACCGGCACGCTCCAATCGCTGCGGCGGCTCGTGCTGCCGCAGGACCTCGTCGAGACCCCGTACGGCATCGCGCTGCTCGCGAAGCTCGTGCTCCTCGGCGCGGCGCTCGTATTCGGTTCGCTCAACCTGCTCGTCTGGGGACCGCGGCTCCGGCGCGCCCTCCGGCCGGCCGGGGCGCGCGCCGGCGTCGTGCGCGGCACGCTCATCGAGTCGGTCCTGCTCGCGCTCGTGCTCCTCGCCACGGGCGCCCTCACGGCGCTCGCGCCGCCCGCCCAGGCGAGCGGCGCCGCGTACGAGTCGATCCAGCACGTCGCCGGGCTGCGGCTCCACCTGCTCGTTCCCTCGGCCCAGCCCGGGCGCAACCGCTACGTCCTCCGCGTGCACGAGGGCCTCCGCCCCGTGACCGACGCGCAGCGCGTGGCGTTCCGCTTCACGATGGTCGAGCACGACATGGGGGAGACCGAGCTCGTGGCCGCGCAGCGCGCGCCAGGGGAGTACGTCGCTGAGGGAAGCGTGACTGCGATGTTCGGCACGTGGAAGGTGGAGGCGATCGTGCGCCTGGCCGGCCGTGACGACGTGCGAACGGTCTACAGCGTGTCGATCGGCGCGGGCAGCTCGGCGACGGCCGCGCGGGTCCTCACAGCCGGTCCATTCACGCTCATCGCGTTCGCCGACCCGTCACCCGTGATCGCGGGCGCGCCGTTCACGCTGCACATCGTCGTCGTGGACGGAAAGGGCGATCCCGTCGCCGCGCGCACGGTCCTCGTGACACCGAGCGGTCCCGGGAACGCGGCCGCGATCCGCGCCGTCGAAGCCAGCCCCGGCCGCTACCTCGCGGAGTTCGCGGCTCTTGACGCGGGAGCGTGGCAGCTCGTCATCTCGCTCGACGGTGCGAGCGCTGCTTACGCGCTGGCTGTCAGCCAGTGACGTACGGTGACCCCGTGACGTTCGCGCACGTGATCTCGGGTCCGGTCGACGCGGTCATCGAGCTCGGGGTACCGCTCGCTATCTTCGTCGCACTCTACTGGTGGTCGAACCGCAAAGAGAAGGCGAAGAAGAAATGATCCTGCCGATGACGCGCGACGCGGCGGTGCAGCTCGCGCTCATGTTGCTGGCTGGCGCGCTGCTCTTCTCCGGCCTGGCGTTCCTCCGCTGGTACCGCCGGCGCGCGTGGCGGCGGGCCGCCGTCGCTGGAGGCGTCATGGCCACGCTATCGGCGTCAGCATTCGTCCTCGCCTTCACCGTCGCGGTGAACGTGCCGACCTACCCGGTCCCGTTCACAGCCCGCTTCGCGACGAATCCCACTCCCGACACGCCCGAAACCGCCGCGGCCGGGAAGGCGATCTACGACCGACTGTGCGCGGTGTGCCACGGCATCCGTGGGCGCGGCGACGGCCCCGCGGCCTTCACGATGAACCCGCGTCCGCTCGACCTCAACGTCCATGTGCCGCTCCACGCGCCTGGCGAGCACTTCCACTGGATCAACGAAGGGATCCCGGGCACCGCGATGCCGGGATGGCGCGCGCAGCTCTCGGAGACCGAGCGCTGGCAGGTCGTCCGCTACCTGTACGCGCTGGCGGTGGCTCCGCCCCGTTGACGCGCGAGGCCGGCGGTCAGGACCGCCGGCCTCGATCCACGGAGGCGCTGTCGACAGCTAGCCGCCCGCGCGCTTCGGCGACGAGCTCTGCGCTGACTGCTCGGACTCCTTCAGCCGAAGCATCCGGGCACCGAGATCCTCGAGCTCGTCCTTCGAGAACGCGCGCTGCACCTTCGGAAAGAGCTTCTCCTCCTCCTC
>JACDAF010000129.1 GCA_013695575.1 Chloroflexota bacterium
TCGATGTCGTGAAGCGGAGCGGTGGTGCCGCCGCGTCGGTGAGCGATGCGGAGATCTCGGACGCGTGCGGCCTGCTGGCGCGCACCGAGGGCGCGCTCGTCGAGCCCGCGGGTGGCGTCGTCGTGGCTACCGCGCGCGCGCTCGCGCGACGAGGCGTCTTCGCGCGAGACGAGCGTGTCGTCCTGTACCTCACCGGCAACGGGCACAAGGGCTTCCCGCTCGAGCCTGAGCTGCGCGAGCCGGTCGACGCCGACCCCGACGCGTTCGTGGCGGCCTACCCGGAGGCCGGACGATGAGCCTCACGATCCGCATCCCGGCTCCTCTCCGCGAGCGCGCGGGAGGAGCGCGCACGCTCCCCATCGACGCGACCACTCTCGCGGATCTGCGGCGCGGGCTTGCCGATCGGTACCCGGACCTCGCCGCCGTCGTGCTCGATGGAGAGGCGTTCGGCCCCGCTGTCTCGGTGTTCGTCGACGGGGAGGACGTGCGCTTTATGCCGGAGGATGCGGACCTTCGGAGCGCGCGGCTCGTCGAGCTTCTGCCGGCGATGTCCGGCGGGTAGCGGCACCGCGCGCGGCATGCCGCGGCCCCTGACACTGCGGGGCGTGGTGCCGTACGTCCTCCGCCTGGGCGGATTCACCGTGGCCGCCCTCGCCGCCGCGTACGTCGCGGTCTCGGTCTACGCCGCGCTCCAATTCAGCCGCGCGAAGCGGACCCCGGTCGGCCGCGATCCCGGCGAGATCTCGGATCGCTACGAGGACGTGTCGTTCGCCGCGAGCGACGGCACGGTGCTCCGCGGCTGGTACTTTCCCGGCGCCAGCGGGCGCGCCGTCGTCCTCGTGCACGGCAAGGACGCGAACCGGCTCGACAGCGACGGCCTGGCCTTTGTCGCGCGGACCACGCATGCCGCCGGGTACGCCATCCTCGCGTTCGACCTGCGTGGCCATGGCGCGAGCGGGGGCGACCGCTTCTCGCTCGGGCATCACGAGCGGAAGGACGTCGCCGCTGCGGTCGATCACCTCGTGGCGCGAGGGCACGCGATCGGATCGGTCGTCCTGTACGGGGAATCGATGGGCGCCAGCACCGTGCTCCAGACGCTCCGGCTACGGCCGAACGTGGGCGCGGTCGTCTCGGACTCCGCGTACGCCGATGGGCCCTCGATCATCGACGAGGCAGGCCCGTCGGCGACGGGACTGCCACGGGTGTTCACGGCCGGGATCATGGTCGCCGCCCGCGTGCTCCTCGGAATCGATGCCGACGCCGTCGATCCCGAGCGCGTCGTCCGTGACAGCCCGGAGCGGCCGTTTCTCTTCATCCACTGCGAGGACGACGAGCTCATCCGCGTCGACCACGCCCGGCGCCTGCGGGAGGCGAGTGAGCATCCGGACAGCGCGCTGTGGATCGTCCCAGGCTGCGGTCACTGCGGCGCATCAGGAGTCGCGCGAACCGAGTACGCGCGGCGCCTGCTCGCGTTTCTCGATGCGCGGCTGCGCTGATGCGCCCCTGCCGCCCGCGAGCGCGGTCATGCGAACCGCTGATCGACCGGGAACGGCGCGCGAGGACGCGGCCCGCCGGGTGAAGGCAGTGCTCTTCGACCTCGACAACACCATCGCGCTCGAGGATCTCGCTACCGCAAGAGCCTTCGCCGACGCGAGCGCGATCGCAAGAGGCCGCGTCGACACCGGGGCGCTCGCCGCCGCCGCGGAGGCCGAGGCCGAGGTCCGCTGGCGCTCCGGCCCTCTCTTTGGCTGGGCGGACGGCCTCGGCATCACCTCGGGCGAAGCGCTGTGGGGAGACTTCGCGGGACCCGGCGAGGAGCTCGCGTCGCTGCGCACATTCGCACCGAAGTACCGGCGGGCCGTGTGGCGAGGCGCGCTGCGGCGCTGCGGCGTCGTCGATGCGGCGCTCGCCTCGCAGCTCGACGCTGCGTTCGAGCGTGCGCGCCTCGCGGCCGAGCCGCTCGATCCCGACGCGGAAGCGGTCCTCGACGAGCTGCGGAACGACTACCGTCTCGCGCTCGTGACGAACGGCGCGCCCGCGATCCAGCGCGCGAAGCTCGCGCTCACCGGACTCGCGCGCCGCTTCGACGCGGTCGTCGTGTCCGGCGAGATCGGTGCGGGAAAGCCGGACCCGCGCGTGGTGGAGGCGGCGCTCGGAGCGCTCGGCGTCGGACCGCACGAGGCCGCCATGGTCGGCGACAGCGTCGAGCGCGACGTCGCGGCAGCGCGCGCGGCGGGCGTCTACGCCGTGTGGCTGGACCGCGGCTCGGGACCCCTCGCGAGCGCGGGGGCAGGGGTACAGTCATCTGGCGCCGAAAAGCGCGGCGCAGCGGGCAGCGTTCGGGCGCGGGAGGGCTTGACCGGACCGACCGGGGCGGATGCGCGCATCACGAGCCTCCGCGAGCTGCCCGCCCTGCTCGCCGGGCTCCCACGGCCGCCCGTTTCGCCTCGAGACTCGCGCGGACCTCGCCCGGAGTGACGTCGAGGTCGGTCGCAAGGACCAGCGCGACGTACAGGAGATCGGTGAGCTCGGCGAGCGCGCGCTCCCTGCCCTCCCCGGTATAGGCCGCGGCGGCCTCGTCCGCCTCCTCGCGGAGCTTCGCCGCGATCGCACTCGCACCGCCGCGGAAGAGCTCCGCGGTGAAGGAGCCCTCCGGCAGATCGCGCTTGCGCTCGCGCAGCAGCGCGGCGAGCCGGGAGAGGAACGCGGCGAGCGTGTCTTCGGCCGGTCCGAAGCAGGTCACCTCACCCGTGTGGCACGCCGGTCCGGCCGGGTGCACTCGCACGAGCAGCGCGTCGGCGTCGCAGTCGAGGTCGAGATCGACGAGGTGGAGTACGTTGCCGGAGGTCTCGCCCTTCCGCCAGAGCCGTCCCCGGCTGCGGCTGTGGAAGTGGACCTCGCGCGTTCGGATGGTCGCCTCGAGCGCCTCACCGTCCATGTAGGCGAGCATGAGCACGGCGCCCGTCGCGGCGTCCTGCACGATCGCGGGAACCAGCCCCCGCTCGTCCCACTGCACGCTCGCGTCGTTCACGACAACGCCTCTGCGCTGGGCCGGACCGCGATCCCGAGTCCACCGAGCTCCGCCTTCAGGTCCACGATCGCGATCTCGCCCTCGTGGAAGATCGATGCCGCCAGCCCCGCGTCCGCGCCGGTGCCGGTGAAGAGCGCGGTGAAGTGCGCGGCCGTGCCGGCTCCTCCCGACGCGATGACGGGAACCCCGACCGCGGCGGTGACGAGGCGTGTGAGCTCGAGCTCGAACCCGTCCCGCGTCCCGTCGCGGTCGATCGAGGTGAGCAGGATCTCGCCCGCTCCGGCCGCGACCGCCCTGCGCGCCCAGTCGACCGCATCGTGGCCAGTCGGCACGCGCCCGCCCTCGATGACGACCTCGTAGCGGCCGTCCACCCCGCGCGCGGCGTCGATCGCGATGACGACCGCCTGCGAGCCGGCGCGCGCCGCGATCTCGCCGAGGATCGCCGGCCTGCGGACGGCCGCCGTGTTCACAGCGACCTTGTCGGCTCCCGCGCGGAGGATGGCGACGGCGTCATCGGCCGCAGTGATGCCGCCGCCGACGCAGAACGGGATGGTGAGCTCCTCCGCGACGCGCGCGGCGAGCTCCGCGGCGGTCGCGCGCCGCTCGGGCGACGCGGTGATGTCGAGGAAGACGAGCTCGTCCGCGCCCCCGCGGTCGTAACGCGTGGCGAGCGCGACGGGATCGCCGGTGTCGCGCAGATCGACGAAGCGGCGGCCCTTCACGACGCGGCCGTCCTTCACGTCGAGGCAGGGAATGATCCGCTTCGCCAGCACCGTCAGTGCCTTCCGGCGGGCGCAGCCTGCGGTTCCATCGGCGAAGCAGCTCCATCGCACGCCACTACGAGACCGCCGCGACGAACGATCTAAGGAAGCTCGCGCCCACGGCACCGCTCTTCTCCGGATGGAACTGGGAGCCGACGATCCCGGGCGCGCCCACGACCGCGGCCAGCTCTGCGCCGTGCTCGGTCGTCGCGAGGACCGCTTCCGCATCTGCCGGCTCCGCCGCGTAGGAGTGGACGAAGTAGTAGTGCGCGCCGTCGCGAAGTCCGGCCAGGAGCGGGTGCGCGCGCCGGACCCGGACGGTGTTCCAGCCCGTATGCGGGACGCGCGCCGCCGGCCGGAGGCGCCGGACGACGCCCGGCAGCAGCGCCAGCCCGGGCTCCGCGGGGTCCTCCTCGCTCCCCTCGAACAGGAGCTGCATGCCGACGCAGAGCCCGAGGATCGGGATCGCGCGCTCGCGGGCGGCGCGGAGCACGACGTCGAGGCCCTCGCGCCGCATCGCGCGTGCGCAGTGCCCGAAGTGGCCGACGCCGGGTAGCACGATGGCGCGCGCGCGCAGCAGGTCGTCCGCGCTCGATGTGAGCGCGGCGTCGCGGGCGCCCGCTCGCGCGAGCGCGCGGCCCACGCTCGCGAAATTGCCCACCCCGTGGTCGACGATCGCGATCACCCGATGCGGCCCTTGCTGCTCGGCACGCCTCTCCGGCGCGGGTCCCGCTGCGACGCATGGTCCAGCGTGCGGCCGAACGCCTTGAAGGTGCCTTCGAGCAGATGGTGCGTGTTCCCGCCGCGCACCTGTGAGATGTGGAGCGTGAACCGACCTGTCTGGCAGAGCGCCGTGAAGAAGTCCGGGATGAGCGTGGAGTCGAAGCGCCCGACGATCCGCGTCCGCGGCCGCAGGTCCGAGACGAAGCTCGGCCGCCCGCCGAGATCGAGCGCCACCGTGACGAGACACTCGTCCATCGGCAGCGTGAGCGACGCGTAGCGGACGAGCCCTTTGCGGTCGCCGAGGGCCTCGTCGATCGCGCGCCCGAGGACGAGGCCGATGTCCTCGACGGTGTGGTGCTGGTCGACCTCGAGGTCGCCGCTCGCCCGGACGGTCAGGTCGAAGAGACCATGGACCGCGACGAGCTCGAGCATGTGGTCGAGGAATGGCATGCCGGTGCCGATCGATGCCTTGCCCGTGCCGTCGAGAGCGAGCTTGACCGTGACGTTCGTCTCCTTCGTGCGGCGCACCTGCGCTGCGGACCGCGTCCTCGTTGTCATCGCTCACCCCTGTCGCTCGCGAGCGCCCTCCGTATCGCCGTGCGAGGGACATGGCTCAATGATCCCGACACTCAGCGACGCGCCTCGAGCGACGCGGCGTGGAATGCCATCTCCTCGTGGCGCGCGATCGCGGCTCCCGCGCGCACGAGTGTGCGGAGGTCCCCGCGCAGCGCGACGCGAGAGGTCCAACGGATGTAGTCCTCGACGCGCAACGCCGAGGCCCAGCGGGCGGTACCGCCCGTCGGCAGGCTGTGGTTCGATCCCGCGACATAGTCGCCGAAGGGCACGGCCGAGCGCTCGCCCACGAACAGCGCGCCGGCATGGCGGATCGCCGGTGCAAGCCGCGCGGCCGCTTGTCCCGCGAGGAGCACGTGCTCGGGCGCCGCGATGTCAGTGGCCCGGGCCGCCGAGCTCAGGTCGGCGGCGCGGTAGAGCGCGACGCGCCCAACGCCGCCCTGCTCGCCCTGCGCCGCGGCGGCGGGGCGCACGAGGGCAGCGGCGAGCGAGCGCAGCAGCGTTCCGTTATCACTGACCAGCGCCGCGAACGCGCCGCTCCCATGCTCGGCCTGCGCGAGGAGCTCGAGAGCCAGGAGCTCGGGCGAGGTGCCGGAAGACGCGACGACGATGAGCTCGCTCGGCCCCTGGAGTGCGTCGACCCCGACGTCGGCCGACACGAGCCACTTTGCGGCGGCGGTGAACGCATTGCCGGGTCCGACGATCTTGTCGACCCGCTCGACGAGCGCTGTCCCGTACGCGAGCGCGGCGACCGCGGCCGCGCCCCCGGCGCGGTAGAGCGCATCGGCGTCCACGAGTGTGAGCGCGTACGCGAGCGCGGGGTCGAGCCCGCCATTCGCAGGGAGCGGGGACGCGAAGACGAGATCCCGGACGCCCGCCACGCGCGCTGGTACGCCGGTCATGAGCGCCGTCGATGGGTAGCTTCGCGCGCCGCGGGGCACGAGCGCTCCCACACGGTCGAGCGGCGTCGGGACGAGCTCGATGGAACCGCGCGCATCCGCGCTCCGCACCGTTCGCGGCCGCTGACGCAGGTGGAAGGACCGGATCCGCGCGTGGGCCTGCTCGAGAGCGCGGGCAAGCTCCGGCGGACATCGGCGTGCCGCCCGCCGGATCGCCGGCCGGTCAGCGAGCAGCTCCGCGCGGGTCGCCTGCCGCCGGTCGAAGCGCCGCACGTCCGCGAGGACCGCGGTGTCGCCGCCCCGGCGGACACGCGCGACGGTCGAAGCCGCGACCCGCCGCTCAGGTAGCCCGATCGCCCCACCCCGGCGGAAGCGCGCCAGGTCGGCCGGGAGCGCCGAGAGCGGCCGCAAGCGAAGCGGCGCGCTCACGATGCGACCACGGCCGTGCGGCCCGCAAGCCGCTCGACGATGGGCTCGATCTCCGCGCGCCGCGCGTGGAACGAGGTGGGGTTCGCGACGAGGCGTGCTGTGCACGTGGCGATCTCCTCGACGACGGACAGCTCGTTCGCGCGCAGGGTCGCGCCGGTCGCGACGAGATCCACGATCCAGTCGGCGAGACCCACACGGGGCGCCACCTCCACCGACCCCGCGACCTTCACGATCTCCACCGGGATCCCGCGCCGCTCGAAATGCTCCCGAGCCACGCGCGGGTACTTCGTCGCGACCTCGAGGCTGCCGAGATGCCGGTACTCGTCGAGCGACCGTTCGAGCGCACTCGTCGGCGCGGCGACGACGAAACGGCAGCTGCCGAACCCGAGGTCCACGAGATCGAGCACACGGGTGGCGGATTCCATGAGCACGTCCTGACCGACGATCCCGAGATCCGCTGCACCGCGCTCGACGTACGTCGCGATGTCGCTCGGCCTCGCGAACACGAAGTCGATCGCTCCGGCGCGCACAACGAGCCGGCGGTCGTCCGCCGCGCGGTCCGGTGTCTCGAGGCCGATGGCGCGCACTGCCTCGAGCGCCGGTGAGAGCAGCAGTCCCTGGGCGAGCGCGAACCGGAGCGGCCTCACCCCGCGAGTCTCGCCGCGACGAGATCGACGGGCGTCCTTCGGCCACTCGCGTCGCGGACCGTGCGCTCGTCCACGACCTCGAGTGGCACGAGCTCGAGCCCCGCGTGCTCGGCCACGTCGCCGAGCGCTACCGCGATCCCCTTCGCGCGAAGCGCGCGTGCGACCCGGAGCGCGGCACGGACGTCGCGGGACGGACGGAGGGTCACCAGCGGGCGCTCGTCGGCGACGCGCCAGCCGGACTGGTACAGCGCGAGGTGCAGGCGCGGGACCGGGATCGCGAAGCCGATCGCCGGGCGCGGCGTCCCGAACGAGAGGAGGAGCTCGTCGTACCGGCCGCCCGCCGCGACCGGGTAGCGCACCCCTTCCGAGAGCGCCTCGAAGACGATCCCCGTGTAGTACGGCAGGTCCGGGAGAAGGCCGACATTGGCCACGTAGGGCCCGTCTGAGCCATCGCCCGGGTAGAGCTCGCGGGCGAGCGCGATCGTCTCGGCGAGCTCAGCCGTTTCGGGGAGATCGGCGTCCGCCGGCATCCCACCGCGCGCGGCGAGCACGTGTCGCGCACGCGTGAGCGAGGGTCCGTCGAGCCCACCGGCGCCCGCGCGGGCGAGCGCTTCGACGACACGGCCCGCACGAAGTGCGGCGAGTACCTCATCGGTCGCCCCGGCGTCCAGCCCCGCGAGGAGGCGGCGGACGAGGCCCAGGTGACCGACTTCGATGGTCGCTCTCGTGAGGCCGCAGCGCGCGAGCGTCTCCGCCAGGAGCGCGAGCACCTCGGCATCCGCGACCAACCCGGAAACGCCCACGAGCTCCACGCCTGCCTGATCGTGCTGCCGCTCGGCGCCCAGCATCGCCGGCTCCTCCCGGAAGACCGCCCCGAAGTACGCGAGCCGCAGGGCGCCGGACGCGGTGGCATAGCGTTGCGCGACAAGGCGGGCGACCGCCGTCGTCACGTCCGGACGGAGCACCACCAGCGCGCCGTCGCGATCCAGGAAGCGGATGAGCCGGTCCGCGCGCACCGGCAGGGTCGATGAGGCGTGCTCGACGACAGGCGGCTCGAGCGGCACGTAGCCGTGCAGCGCGAACGTCTCGCCGACGCTCCGCTCGATCGCGCGCAGCTCGCGCGCCTCCAGCGGGAGGATGTCGCGGAAGCCTCGCGGTGGTGCGAGTGCCGGTCCGGTCATCTGCTCCTTCAATACAAAAGGCCTCCCTTCCCTGGGAGGCCTCACGGGTCCGCGAAACAGCCTGTCTGCCTAGGTGCGCGCGCCTCCCCGATCGGCATCCCCGTGGTGCCGTGCGTGGACATGGGCGAGGTGGGCGGCGCGCATCTCTCCGTGAAGCCTAGCAGGGTCAGGCCGCGTTCCCCTCGCGCGGCTGGCCGAGGAGCTTTCGCTCATGTCGCCCCTACGCGCCGCCGAAGCGGTCGGGATCCCACTCGAGGCCGAGCTCGCCAGGCGGCCCGATGTACCCGAGGAGCGCCGATGCCGCGACGACGACCGGACTCGCGAGATAGCCCTCGCCGCCGATCCCCATCCGGTTCTGCCAGTTCCGGTTGAAGGACGTGATCGCGCGCTCACCCGGACCGAGCGCGTCCCGGCCCTGGCCGAAGCACGGTCCGCACCAGGACTCGCGGATCTCGCCCCCGGCGTCGCGGAACACCGCCGCGATGGAGCGCCCCCCGAGGCGTGGCTCGGGATCCTCGATGTCCTGCTTCACGCCCCCGGACCCTGGGAAGATCACGAACTCCCTCGCCGCGTGCGAGAACCCGCGCGACCGCGCTGCGTCGATGACGAGGGCCGCCTCGAGCAGATCGTCGTACCCGCCGTTCGTGCACGAGCCGATGAGCGCCTTGTCGAAGGTGATGCGCTCTTTCGCGACTTCGTCCGCTGGGAACGCGTTTCCCGGGCTGAAGGGCTTCGCGACGAACGGCGCGAGCTCCCCCAGGTCCAGCTCCTCGTCGATCTCGTACCGCGCGCCGGCTCCCGGCGCGACGCGTGGGTACGGCAGGTCGGTCCAGCCCTTCTGCGCGTACCACGCGTAGGTGATGTCATCGGGAGCGAAGATGCCACTCATCGCCTCACCCTCGGCCATCATGTTCGCGATCGTGTTCCGGTAGGAGAGCGGCAGCTGCAGCCCCGCGTCCACGAACTCGACGCTCATGCCCTGTGACTGCTTCGGTCCCCAGCGGCGCAGCAGTGCCAAGACGACATCCTTGCCGCTCACCCACGGTAGGAGCTTCCCGGTGAAGCGGACGCGCCGCTGCTTCGCGCACGTGAAGTAGACGTACCCGGTCGCCCAGCCGAAGCCGAGCGTCGTCGAGCCGACGCCGATGCCGACGGCGCCGTACGCGCCGTACGCGCGGCTGTGCGAGTCGGCGCCGGGGATGAACGCGCCGGGCATCACGAGTCCCTGCTCCGGGAAGTAGAAGTGGAAGATCCCGTCGCCCGGCGTCGCGTAGTACGGCCGCTCGATGCGGTGCTTGGTCGCGAACTGGCGCCCGATGGAGGTCTGCTTGTCGTCGGCGTCCTTCCCGGTGAACACGAAGTGGTCGTTCGCCACCGCGGCCTGGCGCGGGAAGATCGTGCTCCCGCCGGTGATGCGGTCGAACGTGTAGATGGAGAAGGGCGCGGTGCCGTCGGACGCGGGGAGCAGGTCCGCGTACACGCGCAGTGTCGCCCCCGGTCGTACGTCGGCATCCTTGTCCACGCGGTGGGCCCAGACGATCTGCTCGGTCGCCGTGAGGCCGCGCGCCGTCTCGGCGTCGGGCCACTCGACGCGCGGCGCGCGCCGGACGGACTCCGGGAATTCGCGCCGTCCGAGCGCGAAGATGCCGCCGCTCCGGCGGATCTCATCCTCCTTCGGCGTGAGCGGGACCGGGTCGTACGTCTTGCCTTGTGTCTCGTTCACGAGCTGCCTCCCGTCCGGGTCAAAGGCGAAAGTGTCGCCGTCGCGCGCATCCGCCACGGCCTCGGGGCTCTGCACGACGTGCAGTCCGAGGTTGAACGCGTTGCGCCGGAAGATGTCGCCCATGCTCTGCCCGCACACGACCACGAGCTCGAGGCCCCGCTCCTCGGCGACGGCCTTCAGCCCGGCCGGACTCATCTCGCGCGAGCTGCCGATGGCGAACCGGTCTCCCGCGACGACGAAAGTCTCGCCAGCGTGAACGCGCGCGCGAAAGTCCGGCATGAGGTACCGGAACGAGCCCGCCTTCCACCGCTCGTCAAGGGTCTCGAGGCTCTCGGACACGCAGTCGGTGGCCGGGGTGATCTGGTCCGTGTCGATCGCGTCGAGCTTCCGCCCGGGCCGCCTGGGATCCCAGAAGATGAGCGCCTTGCCGCGGATCATCCGCGCGCTGCGGCCGTGATCGCGCGCTTCGGGGGCGGCCGTGATGGCCGCGGCAGCCACGCCGGGCCAGAGGCGTGCGGGCTCGATACGTTGGCTCATGGGCCTAGTGTGCGCGCGGCCGGTCAGCGCGTGCTGTCGCCACGCCACCGAGGCGCATCGTCCTCTGACCGCGCATCATGCGCAGCGATGGCCGCCGTCCGTGTCTTCACCCGCCCCGGCTGAAGCAGCTGTGCGATGACGAAAGCGTGGCTTTCGCGCCAGGGCGTTCCATTCGAAGAGCTGGACGTCGAGAGCGACCCGGAGGCCTTGGCCGAGCTGCGCTCGCGTGGCCTGCGCAGCACGCCAGCCGTGGTCATCGGCGACCGCGCGATGACGGGGTGGAACCCCGGGCAGCTCGCGGCCCTCGTCGGCATCGCCTACGAGGAGCGCACCGGCACGCCGGAGCAGCTGCTGTCGACGATCCGCACCATCCTCGAGGCATCGCTCCGAGCCGTCCGCCAGGTGCCCGACGATAGGCTCGCACTCCGCTCGCCCGACCGCGACAGGCCGCTCCGCGAGCTCGCGCACCACATCTTCCGCGTGATCGAGGTGAGCGTGGACGCGGACGTCCTCGGCATCTTCCCCGCGAACACCTGGCTCGCGCCCGGCGACGTACCGGCGCACGACTCCGCCGAGCGCATCGCCCGCTTCGGCGAGACCGTGAAGGCGAAGTTCGACGGCTGGTACCGCGGCACGGAGTCCGATCCCGCACGCTTCACGCGGACGATCGACGCCGATGTGGGGCCGCGCACGTTGGCTCAGGTCCTCGAGCGCACCCGACTGCACGCCGGGCAGCACCTCCGCCAGCTCTACGTGTTCCTGAGCTGGTGCTCAGTGGAGCCTGAGGTGCCGCTCAGCCTCCAGGAGCTTCGGCGGATGGGCCTCGACCTGCCAGACGAGACGTTCTAAGGGCACCTACTCGGCTGCGCGTCGCCTAGCACTGCGGCTTGGTCAAGCGCATCTGTGCGCCGCCACATCGCGCTGTCATGCGAGAAGAACACCGCGACGGGGTCGGCGCGACGATGTCCTCGAGCGCGAGCATTGTCAGGGCGCGCCGTGAGCTACCAGACGACCTTGACGCCGTAGGCGCCGAGCTTGCGGTCCGCGGTGACCAGATGCAGGTCATCGACGATTGCCTGAGCCACGAGGAGCCGGTCGAACGGATCCCGGTGCACGGTCGGGAGTGCGGCGACCCGGAGCGCGTGTCGCACGTGGACCGGGAGCGGCTGGAACGCGTGCCGTTCCATCTCATCGGGAAGACTCCTCTCGATCTCGGCCACACCAGGATCGAGACGACCGAGACTCGCCTTGATGGCGATCTCCCATACGCTCGCGGCGCTGACGAGGACTTCGTTGTCCTCGTCCTCGGTGGCTCGTCGAGCCCGCCGTGACAGCCGCTCAGGCGCAGTCAAAGCCCACAGGAACGCGTGCGTGTCGAGGAGCACCTTCATCCGCCAAGGGCTCGGCGGATGTCCTCGGGAAGTGGAGCGTCGAAATCGTCGTGGATCACGATCTTGCCGCGCGCGAGACCGAGCTTGCGGCGACGGATCGGGTGCGTCAGGCCGACGAGTTTCGCGACCGGGCGTCCGGCCTTCGCGATCACGATCTCCTCACCTTCGACCGCGCGGGCGATCAGGCGCGACAGGTGAGTCTTGGCCTCGTGGATGTTCACCGTCTTCATATCGGCCACATCTTGACTAGGTAGATGGACTAAGTCAACGACGCTCAGGGTGTGGCGGCGTCACTGAGCTCCTCGTCGGTCAACATGCGATCCGAGCTCTTGGCGAGCTCGAAGATCCGTGCGACGCGCTCGGGGGTGGCCACGAAGCCGTGCTGCTCGAGCCAGAACACCACGTTGGACTGCCCGCTCATCGGCCCGACCTCGATACGCTGCTCGCGCCCGACGACGGACGCCGGGACGCCGCTGTACACGAGGTCCGCGAGCTCGCGGTCGCCGCGGCGTAGCGCCTTCACCACCGCGGCCGCGTGCACGCCGGTCCCGGTGCGGAAGGCATCCGCGCCGAGCGCCGGGTAATTGGCGGGGATCGGCACACCGCAGTGCTCGGACACGAGCGCCGTGTACTCAACGAGCGGCGTGAGGTCGGTGTCGATGAGCCCCCAGAGGCGCAGGTTGACGAGCAGCTGGTCCATCGCGGAGTTGCCGACGCGCTCGCCGATGCCGAGGGCGCAGCCGTGGACGCGGTCGGCGATGGCCGTGGCGGCGAGCGCGTTGGTCGTGCCAAGTCCGCGGTCGTTGTGCCCGTGGTAGTCAAGCTTCACGGCGCGGCCCTTGATGATCTCGTCGCGCACGAACGAGAGGACGTTGCGCACTCCCTCCGGCGTCGCATGGCCGACGGTATCGGACACGCACACGCGTCCAGCGCCGCAGCCGATCGCCGCCTCGTACAGCTTCACGAGCGTCTCGGGATCGGCGCGCGTCGTGTCCTCGGTCACGAACATGACCGGCAGCCCCGCCTTCGTCAGCGCGGTGACCGACTCCTCGACGCTCCGCAGCATGGTGTCGAGCGACCAGTCCTCCGCGAAGCGGCGGATCGGGCTCGAGCCGATGAACGCACAGGACTCGATGGCCACTCCCGCTTCGACCGACGCCTCGATCGCAGCCCGCACGTCCTGAGGGTGCGTGCGGATGGCCTGGTTCGGCCGGAGGCGGCGAAGCTTCGTCGTCTCCTTCGCGAGCGCGACGATCGCGGCGCGCGCATGTGGTGACGCGCCGGGCAGGCCGATGTCGGCGCTGTCGATCCCGAGCGCGTCCATGAGGTGGAGCAGGCGCTTTTTCACCTCGAGCGGCGGGTTCCTCACCGAAGGGCCCTGGAGCCCGTCGCGCAGCGTCTCGTCGTCCAGCTCCACAGCGCGGTAGTCAGCGCGCGCGGCGCGGCCGTCCCGGTTCCAGTCGTATATGAGTCCGGCCAGGTCGCTCATCGGCGGTCCTCCGGGAGGGACCTGCTCTCCTCTTCGCCGCGCATCCCGAGGAGGCTCACCGCCTCGTATCCAGCACCGGTGCGCCCCCGCTCCAGCGGTAGAGCGCGAGGTCCTCCCCGGAATGGCCGGCGTGACGGCTCACGGAAAAAGCGTACGTCGTCGCGATGCCGGCGAACGTGGTGAGCTCCAGCTGCTCACGCAGCCTCTCGCGGTCGTCGGCTCCCGAACGCTCGGCGGCGAGCGCGAGCGCGGAGAGCGCGTCATATGCCGCCACGGCGTGTGCCGTTGGCGGCCCGTGCCGATCGGCAAAGGACTGCACGAACTGTCGCCGCGCGCTCGCGGTCGAGTTGGGCGGGATCGCGGCGAGCGTTAGGTGCAGCGGTGCCGGCCACACCGCGTCGAGGCCGTCGCGGAACTCGCCGAGGTCGGAGTGGTCCGTGAGGTACGACAAGACGTACGTCGCGCCGCGTCCGCCCTGCTTGAGCGCGGCGCCGAGCATCGTCCAGTACCGCGGCGGCCCGGCCAGATGCACGCGGCGCCCCGGCGAGGCAAGACGGACCGCCGCCTGGATAACCTCGTCACGGCGGTCCACGCGGAGCTCCTGCGGGTACGTGCGGGCGGTCCGTCTCCACTCGCGCAGGATCGCTCCGACCTCGGCGTCGGCCGGCCGGCCTTCCGCCGTGATGACGAGTGTGTCGAGCGGGCTCGGCGTGATCACGACGACCCTCCTCGCGATCTGCTCAGGGGTCGGCGCGATCGCGAACACCCAGCGGCCGCCACGCTCGGTGGCCGGCTCGTCGAGCGGCATCGTCATGAGGATCGGCAGCTCCGCGGCCTGCACGGCGTCGGAGAAGGCGGGGGTCCCGAACGACACCGGCGCGCCGACGATCACGGCGTCCGCGCGACCCTCCACCGCCGCACGCCGCAGCTCGATGAGCATCCGCGCGTCGCTCCCGCCGACATCGACCACGTTGACCCTGATCCGAACTGGTCCGCGCCCACGGGCCTGAGCCAGGTCATTCCAGAGCGCGAGCGCGTTGCGCTGGGCATCCCCGCGGGGTGCGCGGTCCCCCGACAGGTCGAGGAGCGCGGTCACGTCGAGGTAGCCGGGCTCCGGAGTGGGGGACACGTCCGCGATCGGCTGCGGCGGACGCACGCACGCGGTCAGCACGAGCACCGCGATCGCGAGAGCGCGCACCGTTAGTGTCGCGCGCGGGGAACGGTGCACGCCACTAGGCGCGCGTGCCGGGTGGCGGATCCTCCGCGTACACGTGTGTCATCGCGTCCTCGGGTGCGGGGTCCGGCTCGGACTCGGCCTGTTCGATCGCGGCCTCGATCTCCATTCCGACATCGCTGCGCGTGCCATCGAACCAGGCATCGTCGACGCTGTGTGACGCGAGGTAGGCGCGGCCGACGTCGATCGGGTCCCGGGCGCGCCAGTGCGCGAGCTCCTCCTTCGAGCGGTATCGGCTGTCGTCGTCATCCGATGTGTGAGGCAGAAAGCGGTAGCACTTCAGCTCGACCAGACTCGGGCCTCCGCCCGCCCGCGCGTGGTCCGCCGCCGCCTTCACCTTCTCGTAGGAGTCGAGCACGTCCATCCCATCGGCGATCGTGCCGGGGATCCCGTAGGCGGCCGCGCGGTCCGCGACGTGCGGCACGGCCATCTGCTGCTCGAAGCGGGTCGAGATGGCGAGCAGGTTGTTCTCGATGACGAACACGACGGGGAGCTTGTGGACGGCGGCGAAGTTCACCGCCTCGTGGAAATCTCCCGGGCTGGTCGC
>JACDAF010000159.1 GCA_013695575.1 Chloroflexota bacterium
CGCCACATCCGTGTGGACGATCACGGTACGGCCGTGGAAACCGTCGATCGAGTCGAGGGCCCGTCCGTCGAGGAGGAATCCCGCGGTCTTGGTCTCCAGCTGGACCGCCGCGATCCCCCGCAGCGCCGGATCGTCCGCGGAGGCCGTCTGCGCCACGCGCGCCGCGTCCTCGCGCGCTTCCCGGATGGCCCGCTGCACCTCGCCAGGCTGGATCGGGTCCTCCACGGCCTGCCGTTCGAAGGACGTGGCGACGTGGTATGTGCGGATGTCATCGCCGTCGAGCGCGAGCAGCACGCGGGAGGAACGCTCGCGTCCTTCCGCCTGCGAGAGCGCCGAGGCGATCCCGCGACCAACGGTCCCGCGATCGACCACGAGACCACCGCTGACGGCACCGTCTGGCAGGGGCGCCACCGCGGCGCCCGCGATCCGGAGCCGCCGGTCCTCGCGGCGGCCGACGACGGCACGGACCGACCCGGCCGCGACTTCGACGCCGGCGACAGCCGGCCCGCGCTCCGCGCGGCGCGGCTCCCTAGCTGCCACTGCCTCCGCTGAGCCGTGCGCGTACTCGCATGTGCGCGGCCTGAAGCGTGTCGCCCAGGCGCTCCGGCTCCCGGCCCCCGCCGGAGGCGCTGCCGGCGGGACCGCCGCCGTTGCCACTCATGATCGGAGCGACCTCCTTCACGACGTCGCCGGCCTTCACGGAGGTCGTGAGGTCGCGCGACACCGACACCGCGATGTACGGCTTCCCCGAGCGCGTGGCGCCGAGGATCGCCACGCCTGTACCGAGTAGGTCCCGGACGCGGTCGGCCAGGTGCTGGAGCTGCTTGCCATCGGCGTCTCCCACGTTCGCCACGACGACGCGCGCGCCGTCGAGCTCCTCGGCCTTGGCCACGAGCGCGGCGGCGTTGGCCTCGGCCCCGCTGCGCTGTATCGCCGCGAGCTCCTTGTCGAGGCGCTCGCTCCTCTCATGCAGCTGTGCGACGGCCTCCGGCAGACGAGCGGGTGCCACGCGGAGCACTCCAGCCGCGCG
Source organism: Chloroflexota bacterium (assembly GCA_013695575.1). GTDB lineage: Bacteria > Chloroflexota > Limnocylindria > P2-11E > P2-11E > JACDAF01. The sequence continues at coordinate 1,031 of JACDAF010000159.1, forward strand.
GCCCAGCCGCCCGCGCATCTCGCGCACCTCGCGCAGCGCTCCCTCTCCCGTGACCGCCTCGATCCGCCTGATCCCCGCGCCGATGCTCTCTTCCTTCATGACAAGGAACAGGCCGATGTCGCCGGTGCAGTGGCAGTGCGTACCGCCACAGAGCTCGCGGCTGGGTCCGGCTTCGACCACCCGCACGAGGTCGCCGTACCTCTCATCGAAAAGGTGTAACGCGCCGGAGGCGAGGGCCTCTTCGAGCGGCATCGCCTGCGCGCGCACGGAGGCGTTCTCGAGGATGGCGGCATTCACCGCGTCCTCGACGCGGCGCACCTCATCCGGAGTGAGCGCGCGGTCGAAGGTGAAGTCGAAACGCAGATTCGGGGCGTGGACGAGCGAGCCGGCCTGATGCACGCCATCACCGAGCAGCTCGCGCAGCGTCGCGTGCAGGAGGTGCGTGGCCGTGTGGTTGCGCATGGTGTGCCGGCGCAGACCGGCGTCCACCGTCGCGGTCGCCTTCGCGCCCGTGCGGACCACACCGTCAACGATCTTTGCGCTCATCACGATGACGCCCTGCGCGGCGGTCTGCGTGTCGGCGACGATGGCCCTACCCTCGTCGGTCGTGATGTGCCCGCGGTCGCCCACCTGGCCGCCGCCCTCCGGGTAGAAGGGCGTGCGGTCGAGGACGATCTCGACGTCCATCCCCTCGCTCGCCTCCTCGAGGCGCGCCCCGCCGCTCACGAGCGCGCGAACGATCGATGGCGTCTCGAGCTCGGCGTAGCCGGTGAACTCGCTACGCAGCCCCCTCGTATCGCGAAGATCGGCATAGAACTGGCCGAAGCGCATCGCGTCCTGGCTGAACTTCGCCGTCGCGCGGCTGCGGCTGCGCTGCTCCTCGAGCAGGCGCTTGGACCCCGCCTCGTCGACCGCCAGGCCCGCATCGCGTGTGATCTCGCGAGTCATCTCGAGCGGGAAGCCGAAGGTGTCGTACAGGCGGAACGCCGTTTCACCATCGATCCCCAGCGAGCCGCGGTCGCGCGCCGCGGCGATCGCGCCGGTGAGCAGCTCGAGCCCCGTCGAAAGCGTGCGCTCGAACTTCTCCTCCTCCTCGCGGAGGGTCGTCGGGATGCGCTCGCGCGCGCCGGTGAGCTCGTGATAGTGCGCCTGCATGTGCTTCACGACCTCGGTACCGAGCTGCGCCATGGCGCCGGGCCGTAGGCCGAGCTTGCGCGCGTGGAGCGACCCCCGTCGGATGAGCCGGCGCAGCACGTACCCGCGCCACTCGTTCGACGGCTGGATCCCGTCAGCGATCAGGAATGCGGCCGCGCGCGAGTGCTCCGCCACCACGCGGATCGAGATGTCCGCTGCCGCGTCGCTGCCATAGCTCGTTCCGGCGAGCGACTCGACCTTCCTGATCAGTGGCTGGAAGAGGTCGGTCTTGAAGGTCTCGCCGACGACTCCCTGAAGCACCTGCGAGAGTCGCTCGAGGCCGGCTCCGGTGTCGATGTTCTTCTTCGACAGCGGAACGAGCGTCCCGTCGTCCTTGCGGTCGTACTGCTGAAAGACGAAGTTCCAGATCTCGATCCAGCGGCCGCAGTTCTCGCTCGGATCACACAAATGCGGCGGCCCGGGCTGAGGGCCACGGTCGACGAATACCTCACTGTCTGGCCCGCACAGGCCGGTCGGGCCGGGTGACCAGAAGTTCGTATCGTCACCCTTCTCGAGATCGCCGAGCCGGTAGACCTTCTCAGGCGGCAGGAGCGCCAGCTCCTTCGTCCAGATGCCGAAGGCCTCGTCGTCGTCCTTGTAGACGGTGGCGACGAGCGAATCGCCATCGATGCCGAACTTGTCCACGAGCAGCTCCCAGCCCCACTGGATCGCCTCCCTCTTCCAGTAATCGCCGATGCCGAAGTTGCCGAGCATCTCGAAGAACGTGTTGTGCCACGTGTCGGGGCCGACCTCGTCGATGTCCGTCGTGCGGAAGCACTTCTGCACGGTGGCGAGGCGCTTCGCGGGGGGCTGCTTCCGCCCCAGGAAGTACGGAACGAGCGGCTGCATCCCGGCGCTCGTGAAGAAGACGCTCGGATCATCGCGGAGCACGAGCGGCGCCGAAGGCAGCCTGACATGCCCCTTCTCCTCGAAGTGCTTGAAGAACCGCTCCCTGATGGTCGCAGAGTCGATGGCGGACCCCCTCTAATGAAAACGCGGGGACCAAGTCCCCGCGTCCCCAAGCCGAGGATACCGGAGGTCGTGTGCTAGACGGTCCCTCCGGGGCGACCCGTGCCGGTGCCAGGACCGCCAGCCTCGCTCCACTCCTGCTTGGCGTCGTCGATGAGCTCCTTGCCTTTCGACTGCGCCTCGCCCTTGAGCTTCTGCGCGACCCGTTGCAGGTCGTCGGCACGGCGCCGGAGGTCATCCGTCCGCGTGCGCATCTCCTCGCGCATCTCGTCACCCGCCTTCGGCGCGTACAGCAGCGCCGCGATGGCACCCAGCAGCAGGCCCACTATGAATCCCATGTCACTCTCCTTCGGTCAGCGATCTCCGCGTGGACGCCGCCGGGTCTCGGCGGCGGTCACCGCAAGTGATGCAAGAGCCGCGCCGACGCCGGCGAGGGCGATCTGGGCGTCTCCGAGCACCCCGACACGCGTCCCGCTGAGCTCGCCCGCCGCCTGCGCCACCAGCACCGCGGCCCCCGACGCCACGTAGGCAGCGGCGAGTTCCCGGGGCCGGCCGGTGATCGCCCGCAGGGCGGCTGGGACACCGATGGCCACGAGCACGACCGCGATGACCGCCGGGGGCATCAGCCTTGCCTTCGCGCCGGGCTGGCGAAGAAGGTGAGCATCCCGGCACGCTGGAGGCGCCCGGCGGCCCAGCCCGCCACGGGCTGCCGCGCAAGCCCGGCGAAAGCGAAGAGCGGGAGCAGGAAGAAGTAGGAGAAGAGGCTCCGGTGGGCGAAGTAGAGCGGGACCACGGCGAGCACGGCTCCAAGCTCAGGGCTCCGTCGGCGCTCGCGCCAGGCCAGCGCGAGCGCCCCCGCGAAGGCCGCGAGCTCGAGCGCGAGATACGCGGTGTTCGGCAGCAGGGGCCCGACCCCGTTCGTCCCGAGGAATACGAGCCCGGCGCCGCGCGCGAACATGGGCTCCACGACAGGTGTGAGCATGCCCGCGAGCCACGCGCCGGGGTCCGGCAACGCGAGCGGCAGATTCAGCACGATGAATACCGCGGACGACAGCGCGGATCGCCTGATGGCCTCGCGAAGGCCGTGCTGCCTGACCCACTGCAGGAACAGGAACGGCGCGACGAACCAGGCGATCTGCTTGGTCGCTGCCGCCGTCCCGTAGAGCACCGCGCTCCAGGCCCGCTCGCGCCAGAGCCACGCTGCGGTGAGCGGGAGCGCATACAGGAGGTCGGCGCTCCCGCCGACGGTGAACGCGACGAGGGAGGTCGCCCCTAGCAGTCCACTGAGCAGCCAGGGTCGCAAGGGGGCCTCCGCGCGAAGGAGGATCAGCGCCATGGCCGCTGCCAGGCACAGGAGGTAGAAAGCGTTCGTGTCCCAGCCTGCCGCCACCCACGGCGCAATGGCCATGAACGACACCGCCGGGTAGGACGGACGCCACACGAACTCAAGGTTCTCTCCTTGGCCCCGTGACCGCAGCGCCCAGGCCGCGTCGAGCTCGTCATCCGTCGGGTAGACCGGGACGTCCGAGAAGAGCCCGCGCCGCAGCGGCGTCGTCCGATCAGGCCCGATCGAGCGCTCGCGGTAGCAGGCGAAGAGATCCAGCGAGGCGTAGGGCGCGCGTCCCCCGAGGATCATCCTCGCTGCGCATTCGTTGAGGGCGATCGCGTCATTGTGGTACGGGGTCCAATCGAAGCCGCGCTGTCGCGGCACCCCGTAGACCCAGGCGAGGCTCACGAGCGCCATGACGCAGATGAATGTCCAGGCACCGCGCACGAGCCACCGATCGGCGGTCCGGGTGGACGGT
>JACDAF010000107.1 GCA_013695575.1 Chloroflexota bacterium
CCTTTGCTTGTGTCGTCAAGAATCGCTTCGAGTCCCAGACAGCCGGGTCCTGAGTCTGCGTGACGCCTGTGACGACGTTCGCCCGATTGAGCAGCACCAGAGCCTCTGCTCGATAGGACGGGTCGTCGCCCTCCGTCATCTTGAAAGCCACGAGCCCTGCGATGACGGGCAACGCGATAAAGATCCACTTGCGCCGCCAAACGATCGCCAGGTAATCGGCGAGCGTTGTTGGCCGGTTCGGAAGTGTTTCTCTCATCGAGGTGTGCTCTGCGGGCGCCATGTGCGAAGTCGAGGGTCGTTGTTGTTCGCAGCCGTCGGCCTCGAAGAACTACTACCCCCCATTCGCAGGCTAGCAGCGACCGAGCATTCGTCAACGGGACGAAGAAATGGGATCCCGCAGTACTTTCAGCTACCTGCCGACTCCGAGGGCCCAGGAGCCTCCGCAGTCGCAATCCGCGACCCCAGGAAGTTTGTGATGACCGAGGCGGCACGCTCTCCCGCTCGGCCATCCCATAGAGGGAGCTCTCGTGGCGAACGCTCCTCGTCCTGCAGCAACTTCGGGATCGTGCGTATGCACTCCGGATTCATTCCGAGCATGGTGTTCGTTCCGCGCTCGACCGTAATTGGCCGCTCAGTCGTGTTGCGTAACGTGAAGCAGCGCACACCGAGGGCCGACGTCTCCTCCTGAATACCGCCCGAGTCCGTCAGGACAAAGCGTGCTTTGGCCTCGAGCCCCAGGAAGTCGAGGTAGCCGAGTGGGCCAGAAATCGTGATTCCGATCTCCAAGAGCTGCTCGGCACGTAGCCCGGCATCGGCAAGTCGCGATTCGGTCCTTGGATGGACTGGAAAGACGATCGGCAGGCCAGCGGCGAGCTCCGCTAGAGCGCTGATCGTTCGCCGTAGGAGCTCCGTATCATCCACCAGGGCGGGTCGGTGCAGCGTCACGAGCCCGAACCCGTTGGGCTCGACCCCGAGACGCGACCATGGCTGTCGCGCGACTGCGGCAGGCAGGTAGCGGAGTACCGAGTCGATCATCGTGTTGCCGACGACGTGGACACGACTCATGTCGATGCCCTCAGCACGAAGATTCGCGACTCCAGACTCGGAGTGGACGAGCAGGATCGTGCTCAGATGGTCGGTTAGGCGCCGGTTGGTCTCCTCCGGCATCGACTCGTCGAAGCTGCGGAGGCCCGATTCGATGTGCGCGACGGGTACATGAAGCTTTGATGCCGCCAGAGCGGATGCGAGGGTTGAATTGACGTCGCCGGCGACGACGACCAATGCGGGCATGTGCTCGAGCAGCACTTGCTCGACCCCGAGAAGCGCTTTCGCGGTTTGCTCGCCATGGGTGCCGGACCCCACGCCGAGGAAGAGGTCAGGCTTGGGTAGCTCCAGCTCGTGGATGAAGACTGCCGACATCTCGTCGTCGTAGTGCTGCTCTGTGTGGACGAGCAAGAGGTCCGGGGGTGTTTCGAGCTCTGCGAGGGCGCGGTACACGGGCGCGGCTTTCATGAAGTTGGGTCGTGCTCCGACGATGAAGCACACCCGTCGCGAAGCCATCATCGGTTCTGCGCACAATGCGCTGGAGAAGAGATCGGCCGCGGGATGCCGGGGTTATAGCCGTTCGGGTACCTGCCCGTACACGGTGCCCGCCTCAAGGGGCGCGTGGCTGTGCCGCGCTCAGGAGCGCGTCCAAACGACCGGAGGCCGCACCCAGGAACGCGGCGAAGAAGGCGTTCGACGGGCTGTACGGCAGCATCGTCAGGGTCAGCGACATGACGAGATAGCCGAGCGCCGCGCCCGCGACGGCGCCGGTGAGAAAGAGTGCCTCTCGACTCGAGAAGCTCGCCGTACGGAGCCCTCGCACCAGTACCCAGACTCCGTACGACACTACGAGGAACGGGAGGAAGCCAAGGATTCCCTGCTCTGCGAGCAGCCCGACGTACGAGCTGTGCGGGAAGGTGAGTGACTCCACGCCCCCGACCTTCTCTGGAGGCAGTTGCTCCGCAACCGCGTTGTACTCGTTGACCCCGACGCCGAAGATCGGCGCAGAGCGAAAGATCTGGAGGCCCTGCTCGTAAGTTGCGAGCCGGGCGTCGATGTTGTCCGTGTCCTGCGTTCGCGTCGCGATCGTCTCGTTCTGTAGCAGTTGTGGTGCTGCCACCACGGCAACCACGGCCACGAGGCCCATCACCGCGTAGAGCCGGCCGAACCGGCCGGGGCGGATTCCGAACGATGCGACGATGACCAGGACTGCAGCGAGCCAGGCCGCGCGGAAGAGGGTGAGCATGATCCCAGCAATCTCGAGCCCCGCGAGAACGAGTGCCCAGCTGTAGCGACTACCGCGCGGGCGCGACTGAATCCAGTACAGCGTTGCGGCGAGACAGATGACCAAGCTGAGGCCGTACGGCTCAGGCACGGGGTACGGGCCCGAAACGCGCGCCTGGTCGACCCCTTCGTCAAAGCGGACGGCGCCGCCCGTCAGAGTGGCAAGCTCGAAGCCCCAGATGCGCTGTGCGACCCCGATTGCGCCGAGGACGCCCCCCGCGAGCATCAGCGCGCCCGTGAGGCGCCGGCCTCGATCAGCGCCGAGCAGGCAGTAGCGCTCGCACGCGACGAAGAGAATCGCCGGCAGCAAGATCGCGTCGATCCACGTGGCGACGGGCCCGCCCAGCGTGGCACTCGTGGTCACTGACCGCAGGCCGTATGCGACGACCAGCCAGAGGAGACCAAACGCGAGTGGCCTTGTGTACGCACTCCGCTCACTCGAGCGACGGTTGAGCGCGATGTACACGAGCATCCCGCCGATCCAGACGCGATCGAACGTGATCACGGGCTCACCGCGAGGGACCTGGATCAGGTACCCGACCGTCGCCGCAACTGGCCAGACGACGATCGCCAGCGAGCCGAGAAATGCAATGAGGATGAAGAAGGTGCCGCCCAGGAGTGCCGCCAACAGCAGGAGCGCCGGTGTCTCCCCGAACCTCGCGTCGACCTCGCCCGAAGCGGTAGCGCCTGAGAGGAGCGCGACTCCGGCTACGACAAGCCACATCGCCGCAGGCCGCAAGGCCGAGTCGGGGTGCGAAGCAGCCCTCATGCCCCATGATCCTTCGCTACGCGGCCGCTTGTGCCTCCGCACACGTTATGAAAGCGGCCGCGGCATCCGCGCTTGCGTCGACCTTGCCCTATCGTGCTGGCCTCCGATCGAAGAGTAGTCGCATGCCGGCAGAAAGGCAGCGAAGAGCTCCTCGGTGTCACTTCCGACCACGGGCGGTCAAGTACCAGCCGACGGGAAGGGACGACAGACGGGCCCGTATCCGCCGCGGCATGTACCTCGTCAAGCAGACTTCGGCGAGCTGAAACGGCGACGGTGTGACTGTGAGGTCGCGGAACCCAGCAGTCGCAAGGAGATGTCGCAGCTTCTTGCGGCTATAGGCACGCACCAGCGGGCGCGCGCCTATCGACGATATCTCGACGTTCCTCGACAGGACGTTCTCCATCGTTCGCTCGCGCAGGAGCTGTCCCTGGAGGACCCCGCTTATCAGGAACTGATTGAGCCAGTAGTGACCGCTGTCGCGGTTGTAGACGATGATCGTCGCACGCCCGCCGCCTCGCAAGACGCGGTGGATCTCTGCGAGCGCGCGCGGGAAGTCCGGCGTGTGGTGCAGCACGCCGTTGGAGGAGACTCGGTCGAACGTGTCGTCAGGGAAGGGAAGTCCTTCGGCGTCGCCTTCGACGACCGTTCCTTCGAGCCCGAGTTGGGCGAGGTGCTTACGCGCCAGCTCGACGTGCCGAGGGGTGAGGTCGATGCCTGTGACCGTCGCTCCCGCGAGTGCGTATTCACAGAGGTCGATTCCCTGGCCGCAGCCGACGTCGAGCACGTTCAGCCCACGGGCTCCCTCGTAGTCGAGCGCCCCGGCCATGAACGGTGCGTAGGCACGGCGCCCCCGAAGGAGGCCGGCGAGGTCCGCTGCCGCCGGACCGCACGGGTCCGCCGTCCACTGCTCGACCGCTCGCTGCTTGTAGTCGACCGTACTGCTGCGCACGAGATCGCTCCTTTCCTCTGACTGCGTCAGGACTCTAGGCGGACGGAGCGCGATGTCCGCATGGATTCGACTACGGCGAACGTCGCGAGACTGACGTTCGCGATCTCTGCGAGCGCGACTGGCGCCTCGCCGCCCTCGACGCCTCGCAGAAACGCCTCGACCTCGTGCTGATGGCCCTTGTCCTGTCCGCCAGGTCGAGACTTGCGCGCTCCCGTCGGCCCGAAGAGCTCGAGCTCGCGGTAGTCGTGGAGGATGCCCGTGCGATCTGCCGTATACGCCTCGAGCCGCTCCTTCGGCACCTTAGGCGAGCCGTCGGCCACATACAGAATGGTCCCGATGGAGCCGCCCGAGAATGTCAGGGTGATCGCAACGTTGTCGCGTGCCTGGATGGGCAGCTCGGGCGCGCCGTAGCCCGTTGCGTGAACGGCGTCGACGTCCTCACCCGTGAGAAACCTCAGCGAGTCGATGAAGTGACACGCCTCGCCGAGAACGCGCCCGCCGCCCTCTTGGAGATCGTGTGTCCAGTGACCGAGTTCGAGCCGTCCCGCGCTCACTCGGTACGAGGCTGCGATTAGGCCTGCTGGTGCCGCCAGGAACTCGCTTAGGTCCCGCAGCAGCGGCGAGAACCGCCGGTTGAAGCCGACCGCCAGGGTTCCGCGTGCGCCTGCCGCGGACTCCAGAACCGCCTCCAGCTCCTCCCGCGTGAGAGCGAGTGGCTTCTCGCAGAACACGTGCTTCCCGGCCTCTAGCGCCTCAACCGCGAGGTCCGCGTGCGCCCCGTGACGATTGGCGACGATAACCGCATCGACTTCCTCGTCAGCGATCACCGCAGCTGCGCTGTGGGCGACGCGCGCGAAGCCGAACTCTCGCTTCGTCGCCTCGGCAGAGGGACCCGTGCCGCCGCCGACGACCTCCAGTTGCGCGCCGGCGCGGAGAAACGCCGGGATCAGGACATTCGAGGCGAACGCGCCGGGGCCGATGAGGCCGATGCGGATCGGGCCTGTGTGCGCAGACGCTCCGGGAGAGTCCACGCCGGGACGAGGGAATGTCAGCGTGAGCGCCTCGCGTGAAGGCTCGACCTCAGTGTCGTAGGAGAGGACGAGCGCACCGCGTGGCCTCTCGCCGGTCGGTCCCGCCAACCGCGCGTACGCCCGCGCCGCTTCTTCGACTGGGATGACCTCCTCGACGAAGTCCCGGAGGTCGATCTTGCCCCTGGCCTGGAGCTCGAGCACTGCCTCCATGTTCCGCTGCTCCGTCCAGCGTACGTAGCCGATTGGGTAATCGAGCCCGTGCTCTTCGTACTCTCTGTCGTAGCGCCCGGGACCGTACGAGCGCGAGACCCGCAGGCTGAGCTCCTTGTCGTACAGCGGTGCACGCGGCGCCTCGATCCGCACGTCGCCGACCACGACGATCGCTCCACGGTCGCGAACGATCTCGGCCGCGAGCAAGAGCGGATCGTTCGACGACGTCGCGGCGGTGATGATCGCCTGGTCGACACCGATGCCGCCTGTCTCGGCGAGCACGCGTTTGGCGGTCGCGGGTTCCACAGCCAGGCCATGATCGGCACCACCTCGCACGGCGGCGTTCGCCCGTGAAGCTTCGATGTCTAGCGCGAAGACCTCCGCTCCTGCGGCACGTAGGAGCCGGCACGCGATCTGGCCGACGAGGCCACAGCCGATGACCGCGACGCGGTCACCGACTCGGACGTCCGCGAGACGCGCGCCGTGCAGTGCGATCGCTGCGATCGTCGTCAGCGAGGCGGACTCGAGTGGCACGCCTGCCGGCACTTTCGCGCAGAGGTTTCGCGGTACGGCGACGATCTCGGCGTGGTTCGCGTATCCTCCGCCTGCGCAGGCGACCAGGTCGTTGACGTGGAGGCCGCGGACGGCTGCGCCGACCTCTATGACGCGCCCCACGGAGCTGTATCCGACCGGCGTCTCCTCCGAGAGCTTGCGCTGCACCGCGTCCCGGGTGCTGCGGATTCCTTCGCGGCGAGCGCGGTCGACCACTTCGCGGACGAGGTCCGGGCGCTCGCGCGCCTTCGCCAGCAGAGACTTCTGGGAGAGCTCGACGCGTGCGCGCTCGGTCCCTGAGCTGATTGCCGAGAAGACGTTACGGACGAGTACCGAGCCCGCCGAACAGGGAGGCGCGGGGACATCTCGAACAACGGTGAGACCGCTGCGATCCTGCAGGACTTGCTTCACGCTGATGCTCCCACATGCACCCGTTTCGGCAAGATGCTCTCGTAGAGGCCGAGCAGTCGCTGCTCCTCGAGATCCCAGTTGAATCGCTCGAGCGCTAGTCGACGGGCTTCTTTGCGCCTGAGCTCGTACTTCGCGGGGTCGGAGAGGATGCGCCGGATGGCTTCCGCGATGCTCGCAGGCGAATCAGGATCGAATAGCTCTCCGACTGGCGGATCCCCCTCCGTTACGACGCTCCGTATCTCAGGTAGGTCGCTGGCTGCGACGGGCAACCCCGCCATCAGGTACTCGAAGAGCTTGTTCGTGTCACCGAGAGAGTTGCTGAAGCTGTCGGCCCTCACCGGAACCAATCCTACGGATGCAGCCGCCGCCGTCCTGATCAGCTGGTCGAAAGGTCGCGGCGGGAGCAGATGCACCTTCGCTGAGGCGTGGCTCTCCGCCGCCCATCGTACGACCAGCTTCAAGTCCTCGTCGCGGCCGAAGCCGATGATTACGAAGTGAACGTCGAGCTGAGCGACGGCCGTTATCACCTCGCGGAACGCGCGCGAGCGCGCGTAGATCCCGCCCTGGTATAGGACGATCGGCGCGCCCTCCGGGTAACCAGGATTCAGGGGGAGAACCTCGTCGACGCGTACCGGCACGTTTGCGAGGACCGAGACATGATCTATGCGATGTCGCTCGCGCAGCTGTTGCGCCCGAGAGTGGTTCGTGGTTATCACGACGTCGCTTCGCCGAACGATGAAACGTTCGGCGTTCTTCGCGACGAGGCCTGAAATGCGAGCGAGCGGCCCTCTGCTGGTGGGTTCGCCGTACAGTTCGTGCGCGTCGTAGACGAGCCTCGCACGTCGCAGCCTGCTCGCCGCCCACGCAGCGGGACCGACATGGATGTTGTGAGCGTGATAAGCGTGGGCGCGTGTCCGGAGGATCTCTGTCCACAGACGCAACAGCGTGAGGACGCGGCCGGCCACGGATACCCGAGCGCGGGTCCCGAGAGAAACCTCGACGACGTCGATACCTCTTGACTGGCGGCGTTCGGTCCGCGGCAGTTCGTACCTGCAGCCGATCAGCTTCACACGGTAACCGGCGGAAGCCAGCGATCTCGCTTCTTTCCAGACGCGGGCGTCGAACGTGAGGTCGGAGACAACTGCTGCGCAGACGTCGTAGCGGTCGCTCATCTTGCCCGTCCTACGGCTTCAGCATCCGTGTCAGCACGTACCCGCGACGGCGCGAGCCGGTACCCGAATCGGATCGGTAGCGGACCGGCGACTGCGCCCACGAGTACCGGGACACGCTCGCGGACGCCGAACCGATCCGACACCCATCCCTCGGCGAGCCGAATCTCGTCGAAGCCGCCGAAGTGAATGCTGCAAGTGACGTCTCCGCTACGGACCTCCCACTCGCCCTCGCGCATGTTGACGACCACTGCGCCGGAGGCGAAGTGAATGAACGATTCCGCTCGCTGAGTGCCCTCGCCGAGGAGCTCGTCGACGATCTCCAACTCGTTGGACGCTCGTTCGAGCGAGAACGTGCGGCGGTGAATGACGGATGGTGTCAGCCTCCGGTAGCCGTCGTGCGAGGCTGAGAGACGAACATTCTCGATTGTTTCGTCCCAAAATTCGACCTTCGGATGGGCGAACTGCTTCAGTCGAAAGAGCGCCGCGTGTGCGATCGGATTGATCTCTGTGCCGGCAACAACAACCGTGTTGTGCGCAGCCGTCGAGCGAAAGCTATTTCGCGCGTATGGGTCGGACGTGTAGGCGTAGGTGCCCGAGTCGACGATCAGGGGAACGTGGTACGAGAACTCGAAGGAGAGTAGGTCGTTGTGCGCGTGGCCACCGTTGCCGTCCTGACCGACGTCGCCACAGCGGACGATCGCATTGGCTCGCTCACCACGCAACACATAGAAGCCTCCTGCGCGGAAGGCAGAGCGAATCGGGGGCGGAACAACCTCCCGCTCGGCCAGACTTTGCCAAGCGCCGATTCCAAGCGTCCACGCGACCTCCTCGTGCGGCCATCCAGGCAAAGGACGTTCATGGCCAAAGACGGCGGCTCCAGTTGAGAGCAAGTGGTCGATCGTGGGTTCTCGCCGGGATCCCCCCGGAAGGACGCGACCACTGTCGCTGTCTCCGAGCTGAGGCAGCCTTCCGTCCGGGTGTCGCAGCGCGCGCGATGCCTCGAGCATCCGCTCCAACCGACGATGGAACGCTGGTGAGAACGGCCGACCGACGCCGTCCGCGACCGTCTTCGCAATCAGAAACATCTCGAGCGCGAGACCGTGGTACGGAAGCGACGCCTCGAAGCCCACGCCGTCTTCATCGACCTGCGAGCTTATTTCTCTCTCGAAGGCGCGATGGGCAAGCTTGAACCATCGCTCGGCGTGCGGGTCGCCGACGAGCGACGCGCCGAGCACCAGGAGACCGAGAATGTCGGCGAGGTAGTGATTGCTGCGGAGATAGGGAGTGCCCTCCAGGTTCGCAGCGATGTGTCGCCCATGGATTTGGAGCGATCGCGCGACGTCATGTCGCAGCGGATCGCGCAACGGGCGCCACGGCTCGAGTGTGCCGATGGCTGCGACCCAGTTGACAGCACGGAGCGCGACCTCCATCGGGTTCGTCCAGTTGATGCCGTACCCCGGCGGGTTTGCCGCGAGCCAGTGCGCGAGTTGTGCTTCGAGCTCGTCGGCGAAGCGGCTGTCGTCGAAGATCCGGGCCGCCCGCGCCAGGGTAAGCAAGTGATGGCAGCGGCTCAGCTCCCACGGCACCTTCGCATCGCTCGCGTCGGTCAAACGCGTCACCTCGACGTCGAGGTAGAAGACGCATGGCCACCGATAGCCGCTCTTGAAGTCGAGGTGCCAATCGATCGCCTCGCCAAGCGCGACCGCCCCCGAGCCGAGCAGGTCGAAGCGATGGCCCAGAATCGCCTCTGCCTCAGACCTCAGGTGCAGTGCGGGCTCACGGAGAGGGGGCGGGAGGTCGTCGAGAGCCGCAAGATCGACTGTGGCAGGCATGAACGTCGCGGGTTTCCGCGGATTTGCAACGTTCCGGTCATAGCCCCGGCGCAATGCCCGCTCGCGCGCCCGCCGGACGCCGATGTGCGCCACGTATCGAGTAAGCAGGACAGGACTCGGGGCGAGTCGCGCCAGCAACTCGATCCGCTCGCGTGTGCGGTTACCCCCCGACTCGGGGGGAAGAGCACGGTCATCGGATTGGAACAAGGCAGCCGTCATGGTTGAAGTGCGCTCGCACGCGCCGATCGTCGTTAGAACTGTCGGAGAAGCACAGGTCTCAGTCAAGTCCCGTCAGCTTTAGGCATAGTGCCGCACGGACGGGGCCGGTACGCGAGCGACGTGACGCCGCTCGTCTGGGGTTGAGCCACGCGCGAGCGAGGTGTTGAGACGCCGCCATCGAATGCCGATCAGGTGACCATGGCCTCTCAGAGCGGCCTGATTGCACTTGGGCGCAGCGACGTCGTAAGCCCGGAGCTCGTGCTCGTCGACCAATTGCTGGCCGAGCTCTCCCGATCGCGGCTTCCGGAACCAGATGACACGCTGGCACGAGTCGACGCCCTCATCCAAACCTCTCGGATGGCATCTCTGGCGCGACGGAGCATGGAGGTGCCTCGGGGACCCTCTGCCGACCGGGTGGAGTCAACTCGTCACATCGCTCGGCGGCCTGCGCGGCGTCGGTCCGCCGCGTTCGCGGGCGGCCTGGCCGCCGGCACTCTCGTCGTCGCCTTGCTCGTCGGAGTTCGCGTCGATCTCGGCGGAACGCCGGCGGGTGCCGATTCCGTGGTTGTCGAGGAGGTGCCCGCGCCACCTGTTTCGAGCGCGCCACTCGTGCCTGTAGAGAAAACGCGCAAGCCTGTAGAGAAAACGCGCAAGCCTGTAGACAAACCGCGCAACGCTGATCGACGGCCGCGCACGACCAAGTCCTCGCCCCAACGGTTCGCCTGGGCGCCGAGCCCGGGCGCATCCGGATATCACATCGAGCTCTTCCGCCGCTCGTCAAAGGTGTTCGAGGCGGACACGACGAGTCCCGCGTTGACGATTCCCGCCCGCTGGGTCTTCGAGCAGAAGCGGCAGACACTCCAACCCGGGAGCTACCGCTGGTACGTCTGGCCGCTCACCTCGGGCACGCGCGCCGCGAGGGCCGTCGTCCAGGCAAAACTCACGGTCCCGCCTCGCTAACCACTCGGTTGGGCGCACCAGGACCTGCACAACCTGCGTCACTGGCAGGGGGAATCGGTGCGCATGGTTGAGCCAACTCGACCTGGCCGGACGGGGGACCTCACCCGATAGGGGGTCTAGTACGAGGCCCGCATGAGCCGACGACTGGGGCTGTGCCAGCCGCCAGCAAGCACGCGACGCTCGCCGTCGCCTCCGTAGCTCTCCTCGCCGCGTTCGCCCTCGCCGGCTCCGCGGGCAGTGTTCGGCTGCAGGCCAAGAAGGATCGCGAAGCTCCGACGGCTCCTGCGAATGTCCGGGTGACATCGGCCACGCCGACAACGGTGTCGCTCGCCTGGGATCCTTCCACGGACAACGTGGGCGTCGCCTTCTACTACATGTACCTCGACGCCCGCCGGACGCGCGTCGAGGGCACTACCTACACGGCCTCCAACCTCGAGTGCGGGCAGAGCCTCGGGGTATCGGTCGTGGCGTACGACTTCGCCCGCAACCGCTCCTTGTCGGCGACAGCGACGGTCTCGACCGCGGCCTGCGTCGACACGCAGCCGCCATTGCCACCCGTGGGGTTCCGTCAGGCGGCGACAACGGAGACTGCAGTCGTACTCGAGTGGGACGAGTCGTTGGACGACGTCGGCGTGGTCGAGTACGGCGTCTACCGCAATCAGCTTCCCGTTCAGTCGCCGTCCCAACCGACAGCGACGCTGACCGGGCTCTATTGCGGTTCGACCTTCGAGTACCAGGTCGACGCCGCGGACGCGGCGGGCAATCGCTCCCAGCGTCGCTCGGCCTGGGTGCAGACGGCGCGCTGCTCCGACCTTCCGCCGCCTGTGGTCGACTCGCGACCGCCATCCCAGCCGGCGAATCTCGCGATCAGCAGCGTAACCGTGTCGAGCGTCTCACTAACCTGGAGCCCCTCGACCGACAACGTCGGCGTCGCGGGGTACGACGTCTACAAAAACGGCACGAAGATGGCGTCCGTCTCGTCGACCTCGTCCACTCAGGGCGGACTTGACTGCGGGACGTCCTACTGGTTCGGCGTCGAAGCCTTCGATGGCGCTGGCAATCGCTCCGACCGCGCACGTGTGAACGCGACGACGTCCGCCTGCCTGCCGACGCTTCCGCCGCCTCCGACGGTCCCGCCCCCGCCACCCCCTGACAATTCGCCCCCTGCCGACGAGAACCCGCCTACGC
>JACDAF010000182.1 GCA_013695575.1 Chloroflexota bacterium
CTCATCGGCCTCCCGTCGAGCGGCCTGCACACGAACGGGTACGCACTCGCGCGCACGATCTGCGCGCGGCTGGCCTCGGCTGCCGGGACGAGCGTCGCCGACTACCTGACGACCCCGCTGCCGGAGCTGCGCGGCGGCACGCTCGGCGACGCGCTCCTCGCGCCGCACACCTCGTATCTCGCCGCCGTGCGGACGCTGCGCGGAGTGGCGAGCGTCCGTTCGATCGCGCACCTGACCGGCGGCGGGTGGGAGGGAAACCTGCCGCGCGCGCTCCCGCCCGGGCTCGGCGCGGTCGTCGAGCGCGACGCGTGGACGGTGCCACCGGTCTTCCGGCTGCTCGGTGACGCCGGCGCGGTGCCGGAGGGCGAACGTTGGAAGGCATGGAACATGGGGATCGGCCTCGTCGCGATCGTCGCGCCGGAGGACGCGCGCGCCGCGCTGCGCGCGCTCCCGGACGCCATCGCGATCGGCCATGTCGAGACGCGGCGCGGTGCCGCGGCCGGGGTCCGCTTCGCGTAGGTGCGTGGCGCACCCGGGCGTCGCATATCACGACTCGCGAGCTGCCGCTCGCGCCTTCGTCCTCGCTAGCCTGTGACGCTCCCGATCGCCGTCGGCGTCAGCGGGCGGGGCACGAACCTGCAGGCGCTCATCGACGCGATCCGGTCGGGTCGGCTCGACGCGCGCATCGTCTTCGTCGCGTCGAGCCGCAAGAGCACGCCGGCGCTCGAGCGCGCGGTCACGGCGGGCATCCCCTGCCGCGCGTTCCCGCCGGCCGCGAACGGCGGCCGCGAGGCGGCGCAAACGCTCATGGCCGCGACCATCATCGGCGAGGGCGCCGAGCTGGTGGTCCTTGCGGGATACGACCGTGTCCTTTGCGACGCGTTCTTCGCGCGGATCGGGGACGTGCCCGTCATCAACATCCATCCGTCGCTGCTGCCCGCTTTCGGGAAGCTGAACGGCACCGCGGTGCACGAGGCCGTGCTCGCGTCGGGTGCGAGCAAGACCGGTGCGACCGTCCATCGGGCACACGCGGGCATGCTCGACGAGGGCGAGATCGTGGTGCAGCGCGCCCTGCCGGTGCTGCCGGGCGACACCGTCGAGACGCTCTCCGCGCGCGTGCTCGCGGTCGAACACGAGATCCTGGTCGAGGCGGTCGCCCGATTCTCCGAGCTCGCGCGCCCGTCCGCTCGCACGCCTGCATGAGCGACCCGCTTCGCGATCCAGACACTGCGGCTGCGCTCCGCTACATCGCGGCCGAGGCGGAGCGGTACCTTGGGTCGCTCGCCCAACGCGGGGTCCGCCTGCCCCAGGCCGACGCGATCGCGGCGTCGCTCGACGAACGCATGCCGGAGACGGGCGATGGAACGATGCCGGCGCTGACGGAGCTCGTCCGGGCGGCCGACGCCGCACTCGGGTCCGCCGGACCTCGCTTCTTCCATTGGGTCACCGGCGGCGGGACCGCGGCGGCGCTCGCGGCGGACTGGCTCACGTCGGCGCTCGACCAGAACGCTTTCGCGTACGAGTCGTCGCCCCTCGCGTCGCGCTGCGAGGAGCTCGCGCTCGAGTGGTCCAAGGACCTGTTCGGGCTGCCCCGCAGCTGGGGCGGGGTCCTCACGACAGGCGCGACCATGGCGAACTTCGTCGGGCTCGCGGCGGCGCGGCGCTGGTGGGCTCGTCGGCACGGCGTCGATGTCGACGAGCGCGGGTACGCCGGACTGCCCGTTGTGCCGGTGTTCTCGAGCGGGTACATCCACGTGAGCGCGACGAAGGCGCTCGCGATGACCGGGATCGGGCGATCGATGGTGCGCAGGCTGTCACGCGACGCGGTCGGTCGTGTCGATCTCGAGGCGCTCGACACGGCGCTGGGCGAGCTCGGTGGCGCTCCAGCCATCGTCGTCGGCAACGCAGGCGAGGTGAATGCGGGCGACTTCGATCCCATCGAGCGACTTGCCGATCTGTGCGAGCGTCACGGCGCCTGGCTTCACATCGATGGTGCGTTCGGCCTCTTCGCCGCGGTCTCGCCACGCAGCGCGCATCTCGTGAGGGGCGTGGAGCGCGCGCATTCGGTCATCTCCGACGGGCACAAGTGGCTGAACGTCCCGTACGAGTCCGGATTCGCGTTCGTGCGCGATGCATCGCTTCTCCACGGACCGTTCGCCCTGGAGGCCGCGTACCTGCCACCGCCCGGCGCGCGGCCGCAGTTCGGCGCGCTCGGTCCCGAAGCTTCACGCCGTGCGCGAGCGATCCCGGTGTGGGCGACCCTGCGGGCCTACGGTCGCGCCGGATATCGCGACATGGTCGAGCGGCATCTCGATCTCGCACAGCGCGTCGCCTCGCGAGTCGACGCCGCGCCCGAGCTCGAGCGCCTGGCGGCGGTCCCTCTCAACATCGTGTGCTTCCGCTACCGGCCGCAGGGCCTCGACGAATCCGCGCTCGACGCGCTGAACGCGCGCATTGGCGCGGCGATCCTGGCGGATGGCCGCGTCTACGTCGGCACGACGCGCTACGCGGGACGCGTCGCGTTCCGCCCGGCGATCGTGAACTGGCGGACGACGGAGACCGACGTCGATCTCCTGGTCGCCGTGATCCGAGAGATCGGGGCACGCGAGGCCGCCCGGTAGCGGACGCGGGCCCCGCTAGCGCGGCGCCGGCGATCCCTCGATGCGCCCCGTCCCGGCCAACGCGGTCTCGAGTCTCGCTCGCGCTGTCGCGGCGTCGTCGGCCTCGATCCTGACGACGAACGCGAACGCCGCGGACGGCGAAGCGACCGCAGGTGCCGCGACGACGGCCTGCGCGAGCGCGTCGCGATCGGCACGGAGCAGCCGCCAGTGCGCGCTCGCGACCGCGGCTCCCACCCCCGCATCCACGAGGAGGTGCCAGACGTCGTGGAGCCGCGACAGCGCGAGGTCCCCGGCCAGGAGCCCCGTTGATGATCTGGAAGAGAGCTGCGGCGCCTGCGACGAGCAACGCGAGCCCGCCGCCCAGCATCGCGACGTAGAGGTACCCGCGGCGCAGGGTCGCGCGCCGCTCGTCGAGGGCCCGCGCGGGGTCGTCCGGTCGCCAGAGGTGGCGCTCGATGCGCGTCCAGTGGAAGGCCCAGAACGGCAGCCCGACCGTGACGAGTGAGACATACGTCGCGATCTCCGCCGCCTGGTGCGTCGCGTAGCCCATCGCGTAGCTGCCGACGACGCCGACGAGCCCCGCGCTGCCGATGGCGATCATCGCGAGCCCCAGCGCCGAGACGACGTAGTAGTACAGACGCCGCATGTCGGCCTGCGCGCGCAGCTCCGGCTGCCGCGCGGCCTCGTCCTCCAGCACGCGGCGGTGGTAGATCCACGCCAGCCCGAGGACGACC
>JACDAF010000217.1 GCA_013695575.1 Chloroflexota bacterium
CCGGGAAGCAGCAGGTTCATCGACATGATCGGGATCCCACCGCGGGAGCGCGGTGGCTCGAGCGTCTGGGTGCCGGGCACGACGGCGGGCTTCTCGCGCACGCCGAACATCCGCGGGATGGACGGACCGGTGATGTCGCCGTCGAGGACGCCGACCGGCACGCCGGAGCGGTGAAGGCCCACCGCGAGGAGCCCGGCAACGAGGGACTTGCCGACCCCACCCTTGCCGGACATGACCGCGATGACGTGCTTGATCCCGGCCTGGCCGGTCGCGAGTCCCTTCGGGCCGCCACCGCCGGGTGACGCCACCTTCGAGGCGTCCGGCAGCCCCACGGGCAGCTTTCCCGTCTCCGCGTACGTGTTCAGGTCACGCAACAGCTCGTTCACGTCGACCCGGCCGCCGCCGTGCCCGGTCGCGCCCGCCATGATCGTTTCGCTCTTACTGATGGCGCAGGAGGCGCACGAGAGGCCGTAGCGGGCGAAGATCCGGGCAGCTTCCGGCCAACGGTCGACGACGGACGCGATCGTCATGTCGGGGGTGATCTCGATGGTGGTGGCCAGGAGGGACCTCGCTTTCCGTCCTCAGTCTACGGCGCCACCAGCACGACGCCATCACACGTCGATGCCGGCGACGCGTACCACGGCCAGCACGACGAAGAACATGGCGATCCCGAGGAAGACCATGAGGGGGTTGAGGATGCCCTCCGCTGTGTTCGCTTCGGCCATGAGGTCGGTCGCGCCCACGTAGAGCACCGAGCCGGTGGCGATCGCAAGCGCGTACGGAGCGAGGGTCCCGAGGCCGGACGCGGCGATGACGCCGATGAACGTCGCGACGGCAAGGATGGCCGACGCCGTGAGGGCCCAGCTCCGGCCGGTCCCGGCTGCCTTCATCACCGATGCGATCGTGAATCCCTCCGGGAGCTTGTGCAGCATGATCGCTGCGAACACGATCACGCCGAGCGCCGGGCTCGCGATGAACGCGGAGCCGATCGCGACGCCGTCCATGAAGGCGTGCAGGCCGAGGCCGACGATCGCGGTGCTCGTCACATGTGTGTCCACGACCGTCTCGCCGTGGGTCTCCTCGCCGAAGTGGAGGTGCGGAGCGAACACGTGCTCGAAGAAGTGGATGAGCAGGTAGCCGCCGAGGATGAACAGCGGAGCCGTCTCTCCCACCCCGGCGAGGGACTCCGGGATGAGCTCGATGATCGAGACCCCCAGCAAGTTCCCGGCGCCCAGCGCCATGAGCAGACCCAGGGTCCGGTCGCTGATGCGTCGCGGCGCGGCGACGATCGCCCCGCCGATGAGATCGCCCGCCGCGGCGGCGAGGCCAAGGACCAGGACCAGCGGCTCCACCGTCTGAGGCTACATGAGAACGAGAATCATTGTCAAGTTCGTCGGAGTGGCGTACGGTGCTCCCATGTCACCGAGGCGAACGACGGCCACGCACGTCGCCACCGGCCACCGTGTCACCCGCCAGCGGTCAATCGTCGCCGAAGCGCTCGGGCGCGAGCGCGTCGCCTTGAGCGCGCAGGAGCTGCACGAGCGCATCCGTGCCAAGCATCAGCGGATCGGTCTTGCCACCGTGTACCGCGCGCTCGAAACGCAGGTCACGGACGGCACGGCGACACGCCTCGAGCGGCCGGGACACGTGTACGCGTACGCGGCATGCGCTCCCGAGCA
This sequence comes from Chloroflexota bacterium, assembly GCA_013695575.1. Classification (GTDB taxonomy): domain Bacteria; phylum Chloroflexota; class Limnocylindria; order P2-11E; family P2-11E; genus JACDAF01. Next base: position 1,680 of record JACDAF010000217.1, read on the forward strand.
CCATCACCACCTCGTGTGCGGGCGCTGCCAGCGCGTGGAGGACGTGGCCGAAGAGGTCATGCGGCCGATGCTTCGTTCGGTGCGCGAGAAACACGACTTCCAGGTGGATCACGCGCAGCTGGACCTGTATGGCCTCTGCACGAGGTGCCGTCCGCAGGCTTGACCGCTCGCTCTACAGTGCCGTCGCAGCCTGGAGGGATGTGACGTGGAACGGACACCGCGCTACCGCACCGAGATCACCGCGCTCTTTCGGGTCGCCCTCGTCATCTTCGTCGTCACCGTCGTCATCGGCATCGCGAACGGCACGAAGGTCTTCGGCACGCTCGATCGGAACGTGCTACTCACCCACCTTCACGCCGGGACCATCGGCTGGATCACGCTGGGTGCCGCGGCACTGACGCTCTGGCTGTTCAGCGGCGCCGCCACCGGGAGCGGGCCGCGGCCCCTCGCCGTCGGGTTGGCCGTGACGGTCGCGTGCTACGTCGCCGCGTTCCTCAGCGGCCACATCGTGGCGCGCGCGG
>JACDAF010000130.1 GCA_013695575.1 Chloroflexota bacterium
GCCGAGCTCGAGCAGGTCCGCGACGGCCTGGAGATCGGCGTCCTCGTCATGGGCTTCGACCTCGCAGAAGCGGCCGAGGCCGTCGACGCGATCGAGTGACACATGCGCGCCGGCGACGGACCAGATCTCGGTCTCCTTCTGGTACGTCAGGTACGGCTCGAGACCGATCGTGGCGAGCAGCTCGACGAGCGGCCCGTCACCCACGGCCACGGTGAGCTCGAGCCGGCACTTGTCGAGACCACGGAGGGTCTTCTTCCCTTTGAAGGTCAGCTCGCGGCGCGACCCGATCGACCGCACGCGCACATAGGTCCCCTTGCGCAGCCGTGTCGCGCGGTCGCGGAAGATGGTGTTCACTTGGATCTCACTGGCCACCAGCTCCGCCTGCGCCGCCAGGACGCTCCTGAGCCGTGCCGCGTCCTCGTCCGTGATGCGGTACTTGCGCTCCCGCTCGATCACTCCGCCAGCATGCCCCAGGGGTCGCGCAGGAGCACCTCGTGCGTGCCGCGCGCGGGGCCGGGACCCGGCGTCCGCTGCGTCCAGGTCCCGTCGGCGGCCAGGTCCCAGGCCTGCCGGTCGTCGGCGAGCCAGGTCCGGACGAGCGAATGGAGCCGTGGGTGGAGCGAGGCGTCCTGGATCGGAAGAACGGCCTCGACCCGCCGGTCGAGGTTCCGCTGCATGAGGTCAGCGGAGCCGATGTAGAACTCCTCGCGTCCGTCGTTGTGGAAGTACCAAAGCCGGGAGTGCTCGAGGAACCGCCCGACGATGCTGCTCACGCGGATCCGTTCGCTGACCGTCTCGACACCCGGCCGCAATGAGCAGATGCCGCGCACGATAAGGTCGATGTCGACTCCGCCCTGCGAAGCGATGTACATGGCCTCGATGATCTGCGGATCGGCCAGGGCATTCACCTTCATGACGATGCGGCCGCGCCGCCCTGACCGGGCGATCAGCGTCTCGCGGTCGATGAGCGCGATGATCTGGTCGCGCAGCGCGCCGGGCGCGACGAGCATGCTGCGGTACTGCCGCTGGCCGGAGACGCCGGTGAGCGAGTTGAAGAGGTCGCTCGCGTCTGCGCCGACCGTCGCATCGCAGGTGAAGAGGCCGATATCCGTGTACAGGCGTGAGCGCCGGGAGTCGTAGTTGCCCGTCCCGAGGTGGACGTAGCGTTTGATCCCGCCCGCCTCGCGCCGTACGACGAGCGCGGCCTTCGTGTGCGTCTTCAGCTGCGCGTCCCCGTATGAGACGTGGACCCCGTACGCCTCCAGCATCCGGGCCCAGCCGATGTTGTTCTCCTCGTCGAACCGCGCCTTGAGCTCGACGATGACCGCGACCTGCTTGCCGCGCTGCGCCGCCTCGGTGAGCGCGCGGACGATCGCGGTATCGCCCGACGTCCGGTACAGCGTCGTCTTGATGGCGAGCACGTCCGGATCGGTCGCGGCGGCGTCGAAGAATCGCTCTACGCTCGCCGTGAAGGAGTCGAAGGGATGGTGGACCAGCACGTCACCATCGCTGATCGCGTCGAAGATGGAGCGCATTTCATCCCCGAGCTCCGGCGGTACCCGCGGCGAGTGCGGTGGGTAGCGCAGCTTCGGGCGGTCCCAGTCAGCGAACGAGTAGAGGTCGCCGAGATCGAGCAGCCGGCCGGAAGGGTGGACAGCGGGCTCCGCGAGATCGGCCGTGTCGCCGCGGCGGTCCTGGTTCAGCTCGTCGAGGAGCAGGCGTTGCAGATGCTCGGGCATGTCGTCCTGGATCTCCAGACGGACCACCTCGCCGAAGCGGCGCCGGAAGACCTCCTCCTGCATCGCCTCGAGCAGATCCTCCGGCTCCTCGACGGTGGCGAGATCGATGTCCGAGTACCGCGTGACGCGGAATGACCACCAGCCGAGGATCGACATACCCGGGAACAGCACGCCGAGGTGCCGGCCGATCACCTGCTCGACGGGTATGACCTCGGAGCCATCCCCGACGGGGATCCAGCGCGGGATGCTCTTCGGGACCTTCACACGCGCGAAGTGCGGCGTGCCGCGAACCGGGTCGCGCAGCTCGACCGCGAGCGAGAGCGACAGGTTCGAGATATAGGGGAATGGGTGGGATGGGTCCACAGCGAGCGGCGTGAGGACGGGGAAGATCGCCGAATCGAACAGGTCGTCCACAGCGGCCCAGTGGTCCCCTCGCACGTCCGACGCGCCCAGGACACGCGACCCCTGGTCCGCGAGCGCCGGCAGCAGCTCCTCCTCGAGACAGGCGATCTGCCGCCTGACCATGTCGCGGACGCGCGCGTCGATGAGCTCCACCTGCTCCCGCGCGGTCATGCCGTCCGTGGATACCCGGCCCACATGGGCCGCCATCTGCCGCCGCAGTCCGGCGACGCGCACCATGTAGAACTCGTCCAGGTTGGAGCTGAGGATCGCGATGAACCGCAGCCGCTCGAGCAGCGGCGTCCGCTCATCCGTGGCCTCGTGGAGCACACGCTCGTTGAAGTCGAGCCAGCTGAGCTCACGATTGAGGAAGAGGGAGTTGGTCGCGGTCAGCGTCACGGATGGCCCCTCAGCGCGATGGATCGAGTATCTCCGGACGAGCCGCACTCGAACGTGTCCATCGCCATGCTAACGCGATGCTCACCTGGGCTTCACCGTCCGCTCACAGTGACACGCGGCCGCGCCCGAAGCGCCGCCCGGCTGCCTACTACGTAGCCGCAAGGCGCAGTAGCAGGACGGTCACGGCACGCGAAGCGGCGCTGGGACCACCTACTCGTGCGTCCGGTCGGTGTCGGCGTCGGCCCGGCGCTGACGCCCGGCGGTGGTCGTGACCGATGGTCGCAGCAGCATGATCCCGGCGAGGCTGATCGCCACACCCACGAGGCCTATGCCGAGGCTTGTGAGATCCAACGCGCCCAGCGGGACCGACATCTCCTCCCGGATGGTCAGCTGCGCCCGTGAACATGCCGGATGCGTGCGGTGAGGAGTCGGTGTGCCGGAGCGGCGACCGCCGGGACGGGTCGGCTAGTCTCCCGGGATGCCCGACCGCCTGCCGGCGCTCAGCTTCTTCTTCCCCGCGTACAACGAGGAGGAGAACGTCGAAGCGGTCGTTGCCGAGGCGCTCGCGACCCTCCCGCGGTTCGCCGACCGCTTCGAGATCGTCGTCGTCGACGACGGCAGCCGCGACCGCACTCCGGAGCTCGCAGACGCGCTGGCTGCAGCGGATCCGCGCGTGCGCGTCATCCACCACAGCCCGAACCGCGGGTACGGCGGCGCGGTCCGTTCGGGCCTCGCGAGCGCGCGCATGCCGTTCGTGTTCTTCACCGATGGCGACAGGCAGTTCCGGCTCGACGATCTGGGGCTTCTCATCTCGCGGATCGACGATGCCGACGCCGTCGTCGGCTACCGCATCAAGCGGAGCGACCCGAGGGCACGCCTCGTCATCGCCTGGGTGTACAAGCACGTCCTCCGCACGGTCTTCGGCGCGGGCTTCCGCGACGTCGACTGCGCGTTCAAGCTGATCCGGACCGAGCTCTTCCGGCGTGTGCCGCTCTCGCGCGTCCGGTCCGACGGTGCGTTCTTCTCCGCCGAGCTGCTGCTCACGCTGCGGGCGGCCGGCGCGCGGATCCGGCAGGTGGGGGTGCCGCACTACCCTCGCGTGGCGGGCATCGCAGCGGGCGCCGCGCCGCGGGTCGTCGCCAGGACGCTGCGCGACCTCATACTCCTGCGCGCGCGACTCTGGATCTCGCGGTAGGCGCCGCCGTTCGCCGGATGGCCCGCGCAGCTCCCGTGCGGCAGGCTTAACGCCGCTCGAGTCGCCAGATATCGGCGTGCGATTCCCGCCGGCGGATGAGTCGCGCGCGGCCACGATCGATCAGCACGACCGCCGGTCGGGTGTGGTGGTTGTAGTTCGATGCCATCGCCACGGAGTACGCGCCCGACGCCGGGATCGCGATCGTCTCACCCGGCACCGGATCGGGCAGGCGAACCTCGCGGATCAGGATGTCCCCGCTCTCGCAGTACTTTCCCGCCACGGCGACCTCGCCTCCGGTCGCGCCCGCGCGCTCCGCGACGACTGCGTCGTAGCGCGCGTCGTAGAGCGCCGGGCGGATGTTGTCGCCCATGCCGCCGTCGACGCTCACGAACGTGCGCACGCCCGGCACGCGCTTGGTCGCCACGACGCGGTACAGCGCGACCGCAGCCCGGCCGACGAGGGCGCGGCCCGGCTCGCAATACACCGTGGCCCGCTCGACCGTCGTCTCCGCGCGGATCGGCGCGGTCACCGCTTCCGCGTAGGCGCGCACATCGAGGACGCGATCGTCCGCGCGCAGCCGGATGCCGAGCCCCCCGCCGACCGCGACCTCACGGACCGTCACACCCGTCGCCTCACGTACGTCCCGGGCGAGCGTCGCGAGCGCGGCGCCGAGCTCGCGGTAGCGCTCCGCCTCGTGCAGCTGCGTGCCGAGGTGCGCGTGGATGCCGATCAGGCGAAGGCCACGCGTCCGGCTGATCCGTCGGGCCTGGTCGAGCGCGTCTCCCGTCGAGATCGACGCGCCGAACTTGCTGTCGAGCGTGCCGGTGCGGAGGTACGTGTGGGTGTCCACATCGATGCCTGGTGACACCCGCAGCCACACCGAGACCGTCCCGCCTCGGCGGATGAGCGCCGCGAGGCGGTCAACCTCTTCGGCGCCATCGATGACCACACGACCGATGCCCGCCCGCAGGGCGCCGCGCAGCTCCTCGTCGGTCTTCGCGTTGCCGTGGAGCTGCATCCTCGACGGCGCGAAACCGGCGCGCTTCGCCGCGAGCAGCTCGCCGAGCGACACGACGCTCGCGTCGGCGCGGGCGCTCGCGAGGAGTGCCGCCACGCCGAGCAACGGGCACGCCTTCATTGCGTACGAGATGCGCACCGGCCCGAGCCCGCGGAAGGCGGCCTTCTGCTCGCGGTACGCCTGCCGGACCGTTGCCGCGTCGTACACGTACAGCGGGGTGCCGTAGCGCCGGGCGAGTGCCGCCGCGTCGATCCCGCCCAGGCGCAGCCGTCCCTTCCGATCGACCTCGGCGCCGACCGGCCAGTGGCCTGCGAGCGCGGCGACGCTATCCGACAGAGGGATCGTCGGGAAGCGTGTTGATGAACTGCTTGAAGATCGAGAGATCGTCGTCGGCGGCGCTGAGGTCGGCGTCGGGACGGAGCGCGGACCGGTCGAGGACCGCATCGGCCACGAGAATGCGCGCGTCACAGCGGAGCGCGAGCGCGATCGCGTCGGACGCGCGCGAGTCGATCTCGACCTCGCGCTCGCCGGCCTGGATGAAGATGCTTCCGTGGAAGACCCCGTTGCCATCGCCACTCTCCACCAGATCGCGGACGACCACGCGTGTGATCTCGACGCCGAGCTTCGCGAGGATGTCGATCATGAGGTCGTGCGTGAGCGGTCGGTCCGGGTGGATACCGGCGAGCTGCGTCGCGATGCTGGCCGCCTGGTCGGCGCCGATCCAGATCGGCAGATAGCGGTCAGAGTCCTTCGGTTGGAGCATCACGACGTGCTGCCCGGTCAGGGTATGGACGCGAACGGACTCGACGACGCACTGGATGAGCACGGAGGAAACTATCGCACGCGCGTGCGCCGGGCGGTGGGTCGGATGACCGCAAGCAGCGCGATGCCGGCGAAGAAACCGACGACGTGTGCGAAGAACGCGACCCGCGAAGCGGCCTCCACCTGGGTCATCCGGAGCTCGGCCAGACCCGAGAGGACCTGCACGACGATCCAGAGCCCGATGACGACGATCGCCGGCAGTTGGACGATCGTGATGAAGAGCCCGAGGAAGATGAGCGTCCGCACGCGCGACCCCGGGAAGAGGAACAGGTACGCGCCGAGCACGCCGGCGACGGCTCCGGACGCGCCGACCATCGGTGCCGGAGCGATGAGGCCCTGGCCGACCGCGGCCGCGATCCCGGAGAGCGCGTAGAAGAGCAGGTACGGGGCAGAGCCCAGCCGGTCCTCGACGTTGTCACCGAAGATCCAGAGATAGAGCATGTTGCCGATCACGTGAAGCCAGCCGCCGTGCAGGAACATGTGCGTGATGAGCGGTATCACGAGCTCCGGTCGCGGGCTCCCGGAGGCGATCGCGCCGCTGAACGCGCTCCAGTCGAAGGCGTATCGCGAGTAGAGCGCCTCGAGCGCCTGCGGGTCGCGAGTGAGGCTCCACGTGTACAGCCACACCGCGAGATTCAGCAGCAGGAGGATGCGGTTCACGACCGGCGTACGCCCGGGCGGGTTCGAGTCGGAGAGCGGGATCACCTGCTGATGGACGTGACGGCGAGCTTCCCGCCGTGGACCGTGTATGCGAGCTCGCGGCCCTCCGACACGTAGAACGCGGCCGCAGGCGGCAGATCGGCGGGCAGCGCGAACCGCGCGGTCTCGCGGCCGTCCCGCGTCATCCGCACGACCCGCCTGCCCTCCGCGTCGAGGAGATACAGGGAGCTCTGCGACTCCAGCGCCTGGATGGCCGCTGGACGAGCCGGCTCACCCTCCCATCGCGCGGTGAAGTCGAGTCGGGACGCCGCGGTCGCGAGACCCTGGCGTCGCAGCCGCAGCACCTCGCCGGTGACCGTCACGATCCACACATCACCGTCGACCGCTACCGAGCGCGCCGCATTCGGCGCGAGAGGCGTCGCGATGAAGGGCACGGCGGCGCCGAACCGGCCGGCGCGGTCGGGTTCGTGCTTCCAGAGCTGGCCACTCACGGAGTCGAGCACGTAGAGGTTGCCCACGAACATGGCGAACCCGGTCACCGACTTCCACCTGTCGCTGTCCGGCGGCGTGACCTCGACCACCGCGTTGCCCTCCGCCTTCCAGACGCGACGCTGATCGTCGATCGCGTATACGACGTCCTCGATCACGGCGACCGCCACAGGAGCCCCGACGCTGCGCTGGCCCTTCTGTAGCACCACGCTGGTCTCGATCGGGTCGCCGAAGATGCGCCAGAGGCGGCCGGCAGCGGGGTCCGCCGCATAGATCCCGTTCCCGGTCGCGGCGAGCTGTCGCGGCTTCGCGTCTGCCGCGATGCGGGCGAGGTCGATGCCCACGTCCGAGAGCCGGTCGACGAGGTTCGCGATCTCCGTGCGAAACGCAGCGAGCCGCTGTTCCTCGGCGGCGGCCGAGCGCGAGAGTTGCTCCACACGCTCCGCCGCCGAGGCGAGCCGCTCCTTCGCCCGCTCGCGATCGGGTACCTGCTGGGTCATGAGCCGTCGCGCGGACGCGATGTCCTCCTCGACGCCAAGCGCCGCGCTGCGGTAGTCCGCGAAGACCTGGTTCGCCTGGTAGTCACGAAGAACGATGCCGGCGATCCCGATGCTGATCACGAGCAGCGCCGCGGCGAACATCGTCGTCAGGAGCCGCTGACGAGCGACCCGCTGGCGCGCCGTGTCGGGCGCGCGTGGGAGCGACGCACCCCGCATTGGTACGGGCTCGAGCCCGATCGCGACGCTCTTCGTCACCGCCGTGGGCGTCGCAGGTGCGGCCGTGGCCCTCACGCTGGTCGCGACCCGTGGACGCCGGCGCCACACCCAGTCGAGCCCTGTGCGGATGGTCTCGGCGGCCGAGACCTCAGCCGTCATGACCTGCGCGGGGGCGGACGCGACGCGGGCCGCCGCCCCTCTCGCATGGGTCATCTCGACGAGCAGCACGGCATCGCTGCCCGTCAGGCCTTCGGCGACGAAGCGGTTGTGTAGGTGCTCCGCGGCAGCGCGCGGGTGCAGCGACACGACGGCGCTCTTGAGTGCTTCGGCGCCGAGACCCTCGACGAGCCCGCCGGACGCGAGAACGAGCGTGTCGCCGGTCTCGATCTTCTGCCGCCAGATCGGCGGAAGCAGATCGGGGTCTGCGCCCAGCGAGGTCGCCTGACGCGTCGTGGTGCGGTGGACGAAATCCGCGAGCTCCCCCGGCTCCTCACCGGGGAGGAAGAGCCGGGCGTGCCGGACCAGGAACACCTGGCTGGCGCCGATCCGGGCCGCATATGCCTCGCCGCCCACGAAGACGGCACACGCGCAGTGGAGGAGCGGCGCGGCGCGGACCTCCTTGAGGCGTTGTGCCGCGCGCAGGTTCGCGCTCCGCAGCGCCTTGCGCAGCGATGCCTCGATGCCAGCCGAGAGGTCGGCGTAGTACCCGTCGCGTGTGAGCTGCGCGAGCTCGCTCGCGAGCGCGAGCGCTGCCGGGCTGCCGGAGGGAGCCTCGCTGAGGAAGTAGAAGCGCCCCTTCGTCCGCATTGCCGCGCCGATCTCGGGCTCGTGGACCAGGATGACGTCCGAGCCGCGCCGCACGTCGGCGGTGCTGCCGACCTTCGTCGCGAAGCTGGCCTGCTTCATCGCGACCGAGTCTAGATTCGCGTCAGCGGGGCGGGAGGACGCTCCGGGGGTCGATCGCCTCGGTGCCGCGGCGGACAACGAAGTGCAGGTGCGGGCCCGTGGTCACGCCGGTCATGCCGATCGCGCCGAGGTGGTCGCCTGGCTCGACAAGGTCGCCAACGCGCACGGATGGCCGCAGAGCGGCGTCGTCGAGGTGGCCGTACAGCGTGACGATGCCGCCTTCGTGCGCGACTATCACGATCATCGCGCCGTCGGACAGGTGGCCCACGAAAGCCACCCGACCAGCTGCGGCCACGAGAACGGGCGTGCCGAGCGGCGCGGCGATATCGATGCCGTCATGGAAGTGGGCATAGGCGACGCCCTGGTACGTCGCGCCGGGCTCGAGCGCGAGCGAGCTCGGGCCGAACTCCTGGGTCACCACGCCGCGTGTCGGCCACAGGACGCGGTCGGCACGCGGCAGCGCCACGCCCGTGCGCTGCGCGATCTCGGCCATGAGGCCCAGCGACTCCTCATGCGCACGTGCGATCTCCAGGGCGAGGTCCTTCAGCACCTCGACCTCTACGCGGCTCACGTCACGGCCGGCCTTCGCGGCCTCGGCGAGCCTGGTGGCCCGCCCGATGAGCTTCGCGATCCTGGTGTCCTTGGCCCCGAGCGTCTCGGTGAGTGCCCGGAGCTCCGCCTCCGTCGCGACGAGGCTGTCGCGCAATCGCGTTTGCTCGGCAGCGAGCGTGCGGAGCTCGATGAGCAGTGTTTGCTCGTGGCTGGTGATCGCGGCCAGCGACTCGTTGTGCTTCACCGCGTCGACCAGGGAGCCGGTCTCCAGCAGCACCTGCAGCGTGCTCGTGCGTGATTGGCGGTAGGCCAGCTGCAGCACGCGAGCGAGGAGCGTCCGCCGCTCGCTCTCGCGCGCGCGAAGCGTGCCAAGTGTCGTCTCGAGAGCGGCCCGCTCCACGACGACCGCGGCGAGCCGCTCGTCGACGTAGCGGCGCTCGACCTGAGCCTGCATGACCACGATCTCCAGCCGTTCGAGGAGCGACGCGGCGGCGATCCGGGACTGCGCGGCCTCGATCTCCGCAGGCGACAGCGTCGGCGCCGGCGACGCCGTGGGCGATGCGGTCGGTGACCCTGTCACGACAGCCGTCGGCGTTGACGTCACGGTCGGGCTCGAGGTTGGCGCGGGTGTCCGCGTCGTGGATGGCACGGGAGATGGTGTGGGAGAGAGTGTGGGGGATGGAGACGGACTCGGATCGTCTGCACGTGCGGCGGTCGCCGACGTGAGCACGAGGATGAGCGCGAGCACGACGGCGGGCAGGAGCGATCTCGTCACGGACCCTTGATGGTGTCATGCGCCGCGTCGGAATACCGCCGCCGCCATTGAGATGTCGATCAGCTCACGGACGTTCTGGCGCTCGTTCGCCTGGTACGGAGCGGATCCGGCGGACCCCGCTGGCCGGCGGCAGCCGCCGGACGAGCTCACGCTCGCGCAGCCGTATCTCGGCCGCCCAGTGCGCCGTTGGGACGGCGACGACGAGAGTGTGGCCCTCCACGCGGATCGCGCGGGTGTGCTCCGCGTCGGTGCCGAGCACGTCGCGGGCGACCAGCCACCACGCCTCGACGGCATCCGCGCGGGCGAGCTCCTGCTCCAGGCCAAGGGCGCGCAGCACCCGCTGCACCGCGCTCCCGAGCGGCCTCATGGCGCGAGCGGGATCTGGACGAGGTGTGCGCCGGCGACCACCGAGGGCGGCAGCCCGGCGGGAAGCGCGGCCGTGAGCAGCGTTTGCGCGTCGGGGGGGAGTGCGGCGACCAGCGCCTCGCGACGTGCCGGATCGAGCTCCGAGAGGACGTCGTCCAGCACGAAGATCGGTGGATCTCCCGTGCGATCGCGCAGCCACTCCGCCTCGGCGAGCTTCAGCGCGAGCACCGCGCTGCGTTGCTCGCCACGCGAGGCGAACGCTGAGAGCGGGCGTCCTTCTCCGGTCACACTCAGATCCTCGCGATGCGGACCGACGAGTGTGGTCCCACGCCAGAGCTCCCGGTCGCGCTTCTCGCGCACCAGCGCCTGGAAACGCTGCTCGCGCTCCTCGACGGTGCGGCCACCCGCCTGCGCGACGTACGCGAGCGCCGTGCCGCCCGCACCGGCGAAACGGCTCGCGGCCGCGTCGAAGGCCGGGATCAGCTCGTCCACAGCATGCTGGCGACGGAGCGAGATCCGCGCCGCGAGGCGGCACAGCTCGCTATCCCAGAAGGCGGTTTCCGCCACGGGCACGAAGTCGTCCATCTCTTCGGCGTCGCGGCGGGCGGCCGCGGCGCGTAGCAGAGCGTTCCGCTGCTCGAGCACGCGTGTGTATTCGCGGGTGTCGGCGCGGTGCCCGCGATCGACCTGTCCGATCATCGCGTCGAGGTAGCGACGCCGCGCCGCTGGAGCGGCCGTCAGCAGCTCGACGTCTTCGGGAAAGAACGCGACCACGACGATCTCGCCGAGTGCGTCCTCGGCCCGCCTTCCAGCTCCGTTGATGAGGTACCGTCGCGGCCGGCGTCGCTCTCCCGGCGCCGGCGAGAAAAGGAGGACCTCGACGCGCTTCGTCTCGATCGACGGCGGTCCGCCAGGGTCCGGCCCAGCCGTCCCCGGTCGGCGGTAGGCCCGCTCCACTGTCGCGGATGCGCGGGCGAGCGTCGCGCCCCAGCGCACGAGCTCGGGGTCCTCACGCGCGCGTGGCGAATCCCCGCGTGCGAGAAGATGTATCGCCTCGAGGAGATTGGTCTTCCCTTGGCCGTTCGGACCGACGAAGGCGGTCACGCCGGGACGGAGCTCGAGGCGCGCGTGCTCGTAGCTGCGGAAGTCTTCCAGCACGAGCTCTGTAACGCGCATCCTCAGGCGGGGCCGGGCTTTGCCCGGCTGAAGCCGCAGGGGTCCCCAAGACCGGAGCAGACGACCCCCCCGCAGGTCATGGGGCTAGCTCGGTATGCGGAGCGGCATCACCACATGAAGGTAGCTTTCGTCGCCGACCACCTTGAGGACGCCGGGCGCAAGTGGTCCGCCTAGCTCGAGCGTGATCTCAGGGGCCGTCAGTGAGCCGAGCGCCTCTGAGACGAAGCGCGAGTTGAATGCGATGGTCGTGGCCTGGCCATCGACAGTCGCGTCGACGCGGCCCGTCTGATCGCCGACCTCGGCCGCGGTGGCACTGATCACGAGCGGCGCTTCGTGTGAGGGATCGACCTGGAAACGCACGATGTTCGCCGCGTCGCGTGCGAAGAATGATGCCAACCGCGTCGCGTTCAGCAGCTCCTCGCGCTGGACGACAACGCGCGTTTGCGGCGCAGCCGATGGGATCACTTGCTTGTAGTTGGGGAATTGCCCTTCGATGATCCGGGACACGATGTCAGCCTCATTCGTGTGGAAGATCACCTGGCTCTTGTTCGGCGTCACGAAGACGTCGACTGGTTCATCGACGTCACCGAGCACTCGCTCGAGCTCCATGTAGCTACGGGCCGGCACGATCACCTCTATCGGGTCCTCCAAGCGCTCAAGGACACGACCATGCCGGACCGAGAGGCGATAAGGGTCCGCGGCGGCCATAGTGATCATGTCGCCGGCGATGGTCGTAAGGACACCCGTAAGCACGGGACGGCTGTCGTCGGTCGCCGCGACGAATGCGACCTCACGGATCATCCGTCGGAGCGTTCCTTGTGCGATACGGGTGGTCGGTTTCTCTGGGATCGCGGGAATGATCGGAAACTCCTCCGCGTCAAGGCCCTTCATGTTCGCTTCGTGCTGACCGCTCTTGAGATGCAGGGTCTTTGTGCGCACATTCAGCGAAAGCTCGATGTTCCCCGCGGGAAGGTTGTTCACGAAGTCGGTGAAGAGCCGTGCCGGCACCGTGATCGCGCCGTCGTCTTCGACCTTCGCCGGGACCCAGCAATTCACACCGATCTCCAGATTCGTCGCGGTGAGCTTCAGGCGACCCGCGTCGGTTCGCAGCAGCACGTTGCTCAGGATCGGGAGCGTGCCGCGGCTGGATACCGCGCGCCCAACGATCTGCAGTCCTCGCGCTAGGTTCTCTTGGAGACAGGTGACTTTCACGCAACCCTCCCCGCTAAGTGGGTATTAGAGATGTAGGTACTCCGCCGTAGTCGTAGTAGTGGTGTGGACTATGGCGTTTCGTGCTCGGATCGTGCTCAGCACCACTGTGGACAGGGCCGGGAGGGCCAGCGGACACTGCTGGAGGGGCGGGGTTCGAATGTCCGCAAGAGTGACACTCGGGCATCCTTGTAACGCTCCTGCGGCCATGCTGTCCACAAAGCGGCCACCTTATCCACAGCGAAGAGGCCCTTATCCACACATATGTACGGCGTGTGTGCTCGACGGGGGCACCGGGCGATCGCCTCAGTCGGCGTATAGGAGCTCCCGGAGCGCGCTGATGTCCCGCCGGAAGTCATCGTTCTCGGCGAGCTCCCGCTCGATCTTCTCGCAGCCGTGTAGGACTGTCGAGTGGTCTCGCCCCCCGAGCGCCTCGCCGATGCGCATGAGTGGCGCCTCGGTCTCCTCCCGCATCAGGAACATCGCGATCTGTCGCGGTGTGACGATCTGGCGGTCGCGCGCCTTGCCCCGGAGCTGCTCCACGGGAACGTTGTAGTACTTCGCCACAGCCTCGACGATCTTCTCCGGCGAGAGCGATTGGCGACGCGGGTTGTACAGCAGGTTCTGCAGCATGGTCTGCGCGAGATCCGCGGTGATCGGCACGGCGTTGAGGGTCGCGTAGGCGACGAGCCGGGTCAGCGCACCCTCGAGCTCGCGGATGTTCGAGACGATCCGCTGTGCGAGGAAGTCGATCACGAGCGGCGGCACCGCGACACTCTGCGCCTCGGCCTTCGCGCGCAGGATCGCGATCCTGGTCTCGAGGTCGGGTGCGGAGATGTCCGCCGCCAAGCCCCATTCGAATCGCGAGCGCAGGCGATCCTCGAGCTGCGGGATCGCCTTCGGCGGTCGGTCGCTCGAGAGGACGATCTGTTTCCCTTCCTCGTGGATCGCGTTGAAGGTGTGGAAGAACTCTTCCTGAGTTCCTTCCTTGCCGGCGATGAACTGGATGTCGTCAATCAGCAGGACGTCGATACGTCGGTACCGCTCGCGGAACTCTTCGCTCTTTTGGGTGCGGATCGCGTTGATGAACTCGTTCGTGAACTTCTCGCTCGTCGCGTAGACGACCCGCTTCTTCGGATGGCGCGCGAGGACGGCGTGGCCGATGGCATGCATCAGGTGCGTCTTGCCAAGACCAGACCCGCCATACACGAAGAGCGGGTTGTACGAGTGGCCCGGACGCTCCGCGACGGAGAGCGCGGCGGCGTGCGCGAGGCGATTATTCGAACCAACGACAAAGGTCGCGAAGGTATACCGCGGGATGAGTGCCGGAGCGGGCTGGGTGTGTCCAGAATGGCCGTCGCGGCCGCTGCCGCCGGCGCCTGGCGTACGCCCCGTCGGGGCCGGCGCGCGCCCTGGCGGCACCCCGGCGGTCGAGGTCACGAAGCGCACGTCGACCGTGCGGCCGACCAGGTGCTGAAGGGCGGTGCGGACCTGTCCGCGGTACTTGTTCTCCAGCCACTCACGCGCGAACGCGTTCGGGACCCCTATGAGGAAGACATCGTCCTCTTCGGACAGGATCGCCGTGTCCTTGAACCACGTGTCGTAGTTCGCTCGCGAGAGTCCGACCTGTAGCTCACCGAGGGCGGTCACCCACAAGTGCTTCAGATCAAGCCTAAGGTCGGTGTTGTCTCCCGCGCGCGCGCTGACTCCCCGATCGGACGCCACAGACGCTCCCCATTCCCGCAAGACATGACCACACCGACAACGCCGGATCGCGCGTGACGGAACGCAATGCGAGTCTCGCCTGTCACGTGTACCGCAGTGGAAGCCCGCGCACTATACCTCCGGCGGAGCGCACGCGGGAAGTGGACGCGGTGCTGCATAGACCACGCACCGATACCCTGCGAGGTACGCGCCGGCTGGTAGACTTCTCCCACAGGCAGCGGCTGCCGTCCGTCCGGAAGCGAACCTCCATGGGCGAACGAAGAAGGGGAGCTCGATCGTGAAGCGCACGTATCAGCCGAAGACGCG
>JACDAF010000297.1 GCA_013695575.1 Chloroflexota bacterium
GCGATGGGGTCACACCCGTTCCCATCCCGAACACGGCAGTTAAGCCCATCAGCGCCGAAGATACTCGGGACGTCGGTCCCTGGGAAAATAGGTCAGGGCCGGGATCAAAACGATCTCTCACGCGCAAAGCGTGTGGGGTCGTTTTTGTTTGCGCGCCGCATCATCGCGCATACATGAGCGCTGACGCCGCCCGTCTTCTGCCCCTTTGGGGGATCGATCCGTCGAGCCGCCTCTCACGGCTTGAGCGCGGCGAGAGCAATCGGACCTACCGCGTTGATGCCGCGGACGGAACGTACGCGCTGCGCATCTACGGTGATCGGGCGACAGGTCCGGTGCGCTTCGAGCATGAGCTGCTTGTGGCTCTTGCCGGCGTCGAGCTGCCATTCGCCACGCCCGTACCGGTCGCGCTCGCCGCCGGTGGCACGGTCGCGGTCGCCGAAGAGCCAGCCGGTCCTCGCCTCGCGGCGCTGTTTCGGTGGATCCCTGGCCAGAACCCGGACGATGACGATGTCGCCGCGATGGCGCTAGGCGGGGCCGCGCTCGGACGCCTGGACCGGGCCCTCGCGGAGGTCCGCACCACGCTCGGTCCGCCCGCCTTCGGTGGCGACATCACACGCGTACATCCTGCGGTGACCGACCTGGCCTCGCTTGGTGAGCTCGATGACGAAGCGCGCGCGTACGTGCGGCGCGCAGCTGACCGTGCGGCGCGAGGGTATGCCGGTCTGCCGCAGCAGCTCGTGCACGGAGACTTCGCGTTCGGCAACGTACTGCTGGAAGGCGGTCGAGTCTCGGGAATGCTCGACTTCGAGTTCGCCGGCGTGGACGCGCGCGCAATGGAGCTGGCCGCCGCCCTGGTGATCGTCCTGAGCAAGGGCAACGGTGAAGCGCTCTGGCGCCCGTTCGTCAGGGCCTACCTGGCGACCCACCCGCTGAGCGCGCCGGAGCGGGCCGCCATTCCTGATCTCATCGTCGCTCGATGTGCCGTCGTGCTTGTGTGGTGGATCGGACGGCATCGTATGGACGCTACGCCGCACGAGCGGCTTGAGCGGCACGTGCGTCGCGCGCTCGTGCTCGAAGAGTGGGTCCGTCTGCGGAGGAGGGAACTCGTCGACGCGTTGGGCCGCTAGTAGCGTGTGCGCTCTCGTCCGGGCTCGTCGCTGATCGAGCGAGGTCCGGCGTTCCGCAGGCGGATGCCGCTGAATGCGAGAGTCGATGCCGTGACGCGATCCCACAGCGGCCAGATCGTCGGGACGATGCGCAGCTCGATGCCCGCCTCGGCGTGTCGAGTCAGGAGATCGTCGATCGCCACGGACTCCAGCGGCTTCACCGCGACGCGACTCGTCCAGTAGCCGCCGACGAGCGGGTCCGGCTCGAAGGTCACCTCCGGCATCCGATATGCGTGGACGCGACCGTCGCGGACGCGCCCGAGCCAGGTCTTCTCGATCGCCTGGACGCGCAGTGCGCGCTGCCCCGACAGGAACACATCGACGTCCGCGGTCGTGGTGGTCGAGTCCGCCCAGAAGGTGCCCCGGGGACAGTCGCGTGGGAACCAGAAGAGCGGCAGGTGCCTCGTGTCGATCGCCCAGACCAGCGGCTCCTTCCGGATGGAGGTGGCGCTGACGCGCGGCTCGAACGACGGGATCCCGTCGTGATCGCTCACGTGCCACAGCGCGTGCGCACTCTCCCCGTGGTACGGGGGCGCGTCGCTGCGGCGTTCGGTGTCCATGTCCTGTAGCCTGCGGCGTCCGTCGGCCCACGGCAACGCAAGGCCCAGCCGACGTCAGGGGCATGGTCGAGCGTCCTGCTGCCGCGTTGCGCCGGCTGTCGCCAGATCCCGTGCAGCTGCAGGTGATCGTCGGATCGCTCCTTGGTGACGGAGAGATCACGGGGCCATCGGGTGCCCGCCGGCTAGCGGTCGTGCACGCAGACGATGCCTACGCCCGCTGGAAATACGATCGTCTCGGCGCGTTCGCCGCAGACTCTGCGGTGCGCGCAGAGGAGCGCACCACGTTCACGACGATCGCGCACCCCCTCTTTGACGATCTGGCGCGGCTCGACCGCGCCGCCCTGCTTCGCGTCGTCGGACCGCTCGGCGCTGCGGTCTGGCTCAGGGATCTCGCGCGCCTCGAGCTGGGGCCGGACTGCGGAGTGAGACCGGACGATGCGGTCTCTAACGGATCAGCCCGCTCCGGAGCGCGAGGACGACCGCGTGCGTCCTGTCGGTGGCCCCGAGCTTCGCGATGAGCGACTGGACACCCTTCTTGACCGTGTCGTCGGCGAGGACCATCACCCGGGCGATCT
>JACDAF010000016.1 GCA_013695575.1 Chloroflexota bacterium
TCGGAGCCGTGCTGTTCGTGGCGCTCGCCGTGTTCGCGATCATCGCGATGTCGAACGCCGTGAATCTCACCGACGGGCTCGATGGGCTTGCTGGCGGCCTATGCGTGTTCGCGTTCCTGGCGTTCGCGTTCATCGCGAACGCCCGGGGCTTTCCCTGGCTCGTGGTCTTCTGCGCCGCGATGGTCGGCGCTCTGCTCGCGTACCTGTGGTTCAACGTGCACCCAGCCGTCTTCATCATGGGAGACGTCGGCGCGCTCGCATTCGGCGCCACGCTCGCTGCCGTGGCGCTCACGACGGGGTTCGTGCTCCTGCTGCCGGTGGCGGGCGTGATGTTCGTCGTCATCACGATGTCCGTGATCATCCAGGTCGGCAGCTACAAGCTGCGCGGCAAGCGCGTCTTCCGGATGGCGCCGTTCCATCACCATCTGGAGGCGATCGGCTGGCCGGAATCTCAAGTGACCATGCGTTTCTGGCTCATCGGCGCGCTCGGGAGCATCGTCGCCGCGATGCTCGCCTTCGTCACACCGCTATGACCGCGACAACGATCGCCTGGCCGCTCGTCGAAGGGCTGTACCGCTCACCCGCGCTGACCGGGCTGGGGCTGGTCGCCGCGTTCACGCCAGCGTCGTTCGGGAGCATGGCTGGGTCGGTGTTCCCGCAGGCGGAGCAGCGCGAGAACCGGGACATGGTCGCCCGCCGGCTCGGATTCCCCACGGTCGTCCGCGTGAAGCAGGTTCATGGGAATCGCGTCGTGTACGCACCTTTCGTCCGGGCGGAACCCGTGGCGACCCCCGCGCGGGCCCCTCTCCCTCCGTCGTCTCCGGCCGGGCCCCAGGCCGAGGGGAGGTGGCCTGAGGCCGACGCGCTGTGGACGGATCGCGCCGGCGTGCTCCTCGGCGTGAGCGCTGCCGATTGCGTCCCGGTGCTGATCGCCGATCCCGACGGGCGCATCGGCGCGGCGCACGCCGGCTGGAGGGGGACCTCGGAACGTGTCGCGCAGGTGCTCGTGCGCGCGCTCGTTGCCGGGGGCACCGCACCCGCGCGGCTCGTCGCGGCACTCGGACCGGCGATCGGACCGTGCTGCTACACGATCGACGAGGAGCGCGCCGCGCTCATTCGCCAGCGCCTCGGGAGCGGGCCTTGGCTGATCCGGGTGACTCCATCCGGCGGCGCGGCGCCACAGTCAGGGGCACGTGGGCGCGAAGCGGCGTGGTCGTTCGACCTCTGGGCCGCCAATGCGACGCAGCTTCGCGACGCGGGCGTCGGCACGATCGAGGTCGCCGGCATGTGCACCCGCTGCGGCGGTGCCGATCTGTGGTCGTTCCGCTCACGTCGCGAGCGCGGCCAGCAGGGCACCGCGGTCGCCGTGCTGGGGCGGCCGGGTTGAGCGTCATCTTCGACGCGCCGGTCCAGGCGAGCGACTTCCGCGATCGCCGCGTGACGATCGTCGGGCTCGGGAACGGCCGCACGGCCGTGGGCATCGCCCAGTTTCTCGTCGCGAACGGCGCGCGCGTGGCGATCAGTGACGCGAAGCCACGGGAACTGCTCGCCACTGGGATCGCGCGCCTCGGCGACCTTCCCATCGAGCTGGTGCTCGGGCCGTCGAGTGACGACGCTGCCCTGGCTGACCCGGACTACGTCTTCGTCATTCCCGGCGTGCGGCCTCGCTCGGCGACGATCCTGCGCGCCCGACAGCGGGAGATCCCGGTGCTCACTGAGATCGGGCTGTTCTTTCGCCTCTGCCCTGCCGAGATCGTCGGCATCACCGGGACGAAGGGCAAGAGCACGACGACGACGCTCGTCTCGCGCATTCTGGAGCGCGGTCCGCGTCATGTGCTCGTCGGGGGGAACATCGGCCTGTCGGTCATCCAGGAGCTGCCCACGCTCACGCGCGACGACATCGTCGTGCTCGAGCTCTCCAGCTTCCAGCTTGAGACGCTCGGGGTGAGCCCACACGTCGCGGTCGTCACGAACGTCCTGGAGGATCATCTGGACCATCACGGCACCCGCGAGGGATACGTTGCCGCGAAAGGCAACATCCTGCGGTGGCAAGGACCGCGCGACGTCGCCGTGCTCAACCTCGACGATCCGTCGACGGTCGCCCTGCATACCGGAGCGGACTCCGAGCTGCGCGGCTACTCGCTGTCGCTCCGTCCGCGCCGCGGTGCGCACCTGGATGGGGACGGGAAGCTGGTGCTCGTGCAGGGCGAGCGGCGCGAGGTCATCTGCACCGCGGCGGACCTTCGAGTCCCCGGCAGCCACAACATCTCGAACGCGCTCGCGGCGGCCATCGTCGGCGATCTGTACGGCATCCCCGCCGCCACGATCGGCGAGGCGATCACGTCGTTCGAAGGCCTGCCGCACCGCCTCGAGCTCGTCGCCGAGCGAGGCGGTGTCTGGTGGGTGAACGACTCGCAGGGCACCACGCCGTACGCGACGATCCCCGCCATCGCGGCCTACACGCGACCTCCGGTCGTGATCCTCGGGGGGGTGGGGAAGGGCGCCGAGTTCGCGGAGCTCGGGCGCGCCGTCGCCGGCCGGGCGCGTGGCGCGATCCTCATCGGCCAAGCGGCCGATGAGATCGGCGCGGCGATCGACGCGGCGAAGCGCGCCAACCCGTCGTCGTCGGTCCGCGTCGAACGCGCGGTGAGCCTCGACGACGCGGTCGCGCGGGCCAGCGCCATGGCGGAGGCCGGCGACGTCGTGCTCCTGTCGCCGGCGTGCGCGTCGTACGACATGTTCGCGTCGTACCAGGAGCGTGGCGACCGGTTCCGCGACCTCGTGCTGGCGATGCCGTCGTGAGGCTCTCGCTCCCGCGCACCACGTCGTACGACCTGCCGCTCCTTGCCTGCGTGCTCGTGCTTCTGGCGATCGGGCTTGCCATGGTCTACAGCGCGAGCGGCATCCGCGCGCTCGAGACGCTGGACGAGCCGCGCTACTTCCTCGTGCAGCAGAGCGCCTGGGCGGCGCTTGGTCTCGTCGGGATGGCCATCGCCGCGCGGATCGACTATCACCGCTACCGCGCCGTCGCGCTGCCTGCCCTGGTGATCGCGGTCGTGCTCCTTGTCGTGGTCCTTATCCCGGGTGTCGGGACGCAGGTCGGCGGCGCATCGCGCTGGCTGCGCCTCTCCTCCTTCGTCGGCGTACAGCCGGCCGAGCTCGCGAAGCTCGGCCTCATCCTCTACCTCTCCTTCTGGTTCGCGTCACGGAGGGATGAGATGGGGCGCTGGTCGGTCACCGTTCCCTTTCTCGCGATCACCAGCGTCCTCGTGGGGCTGGTCGTCGTCGAACCGGACCTCGGCACGGCGATCGTGATCGTCGCGACCGCATTCGCGATGTACTTCGTCGCCGGCGCACGCCTCCTCGAGTTCGCCGCGCTCGCCTTGCTGGCCGCGGTCGGCGTCGCGTCGCTCGCGCTTGTGCAGCCCTACCGCCTGCAGCGCGTGCTCACCTTCCTCGACCCGTGGAGCGACCCGCGCGGCTCGGGCTTCCAGACGATCCAGTCGCTCTACGGTCTGGTCCTCGGCGGCCCCTTCGGCGAGGGGCTCGGTGCCGGGAAGGAAAAATTCGGCTACCTGCCGGCGGCGTACACGGACTCCATCTTCGCGGTGCTCGGCAACGAGCTCGGTCTGCTGGGGACGCTCAGCGTCGTGTTCCTGTTCCTGTTCCTTGCGTTCAAGGGCATCCGCATCGCGCTGCGTGCGCCCGACACGGCTGGCGCGCTGCTGGCCACGGGCGTGACGGCCTGGCTCGCTTTCCAGGCCTGGCTCAACATGGCCGTGGTCGCGAGCCTTGTCCCGATGACCGGCATCACGCTCCCGTTCATCTCGTACGGCGGATCGTCGCTCTGCGTGAGCCTCGTGGCCGTCGGCATACTCCTGAACGTTGGACGGCAAAATGGCGGGGTCTTCGCCCCCGCCGACCCCCGCCCCCGCGGACCCAAGATCGCCGTCCGCCGCGCGAGCCTGTCGGGTACTCCTCACAGGTGGCGGGACCGCTGGGCACGTCAGCCCGCTCCTCGCCGTCGCGGAGGCTCTGCTGGAGGTGGAGCCGGGCGTTCGTCTCCTCTTCGTGGGTGGTCGTCGCGGCCTCGAGGCTGACCTCGTGCGCGCCGCGGGCCTTCCATTCCAGCAGCTGCCGATCGCATCGCTCCGCGATCCCGACTCGAGGCTCGCGGCGCTGGCGCATGCCGCCGTCCTCCCGGCCGGCTTCGGCTGGGCGCTCGAGCGCGTCGCGCGGTTCCGCCCGTCGGTGTGCCTGACGAGCGGTGGGGCCATCGCGTACCCGGTGGTCCTCGCCGCACGGCTGCTGCGGGTCCCGGTGTACCTCTGGGAGGGGAACGTCGTTCCTGGTCGGGCCAACCGCGCGCTCGCGCGGTGGTCGCAACGGATCGGCGCGACCTTCCAGGGCACCGAGCTGCATCTCCCGAAGGCCAAGACGGTCCTCGCCGGTAACCCGATCCGCCGCTCGCTCCTGCGGTGGCGACGCGACGAGGCGCGCGAGCGGCTCGGCATCGCCGAGCAGGAGACGGTCCTGCTCGTGACCGGCGGCAGCCAGGGATCGGAGCGTGTGAACGAGGCGATCTGGATCGCGCTGCCGCAGCTGCTGCGCCGGGCGGTCATCGTGCACCACACGGGCCTCGCGCACCTCGCCGGATCGGAGGAGCGGCGCTCGGCGCTGCCCCCCGAGCTGCGTGAGCGCTACAAGCCGTACGGCTACCTGAGAGAGGAGATGGGGGCGGCGCTTGCCGCGGCGGATCTCGTCGTGGGACGCGCGGGGTCTTCGTCGATCGCGGAGCCGCTCGCGTTCGGCGTCCCGGTCGTCCTGATCCCGTTCGGTGCGGCGATGGGCGATCACCAGGACGCGAACGCGCGGAATGTCGCCGAGGTCGGCGCGGCGACCATCGTGCGCGAGAGCGAGCTGTCGTCAGGACGCCTCTCCGCGGTCGTTCTCGAGCTGCTCGACGACCGCGCGCGGCTCGGACGGATGCGGGACGCGGCGAAGCGCGCCGGCCGCGCCGACGCGGCCGCCGCGATCGCGCGCGATGTCCTCGCCCTGGGCGGCTGCCGTTGAGGTTCCACGTCGTGGGCATCGGGGGCGCCGGGATGTCGGCGGTCGCTCGGCTGCTTCTCCAGCACGGCGAGGTCAGCGGCTCCGACCTTGGGAGATGGCCGCTGTCCCTGGCCCTACGGCCGTTCGGAGCGACGGTCCACGAGAGCTTCGATGCCGCGCACATCGAGGGCGCGGACATCGTCGTGCGCTCGAGCGCGTACCGGGAGGACAATGTCGAGGTCGCGGCGGCGCTCGCGCGCGACGTCCCGGTCTGGAGGCGGCACGACGCGTGGCGCTTCCTCGCGAAGGGCAAGCGCGTGCTGGCGGTCGCGGGCACACACGGGAAGACCACGACCACCGCGATGGCCTGGGCGGCCCTGCGGGCGGCAGGGGTCGACGCCTCGCTCATCTGCGGCGCCGCGCTCGCGGACACGGGGACGAACGCCCACGTCGGAACGAGCGACGTCCTCGTCATCGAGGCCGACGAGTACGACCGTGCCTTCCACGCGCTCGAGCCGATGGTCGCGATCGTCACGAACGTCGACCACGACCACGTCGACCTCTTCCCGACGCCGGACGATTACATGGAAGCGTTCCGCGTCTTCGTCTCGGGCATCCCGCGCGGCGGCACGCTCGTCGCGTGCGCGGACGATCCCGGCGCCCGGGCACTGGCCTCCGAGGCGCTCCTCCGCCTTGCCGGTCGCACGATCCGCACCTATGGCACCTGGCCGCGCGCCAACTGGCGGGTCCGGCCGGCCGACATGACCGATGCGGAGGGAATCGCGGTCCCGCAAAGCCGTCATTCCTGGGTGACGGTGGAGGGACCCGCGCGAGTGAGCGCTCTCCTGGGCCTGCAGGTTCCCGGCGACCACAACGTGCTGAACGCGGCTGCCGCGTTCGCTGCCGCCATCGCGATCGGAGCAGATCCGCAGCGCCTGGCGCAGGCACTGTCGTCGTTCCGCGGCACGTCCCGCCGCCTCGAGTACCTGGGGACCGTCGGCGGCGTGACGGTCATCGACGACTATGCGCACCATCCGGTCGAGATCCGCGCGTCGATCGCCGCGGTCGGGAAGCCGGGCACCCGGGTGGTCGCCGTGTTCCAGCCACACACCGCGAGCCGCCTCGGCGCGTTCTTCGAGGAGTTCGCGTCCGCCCTACGGCTGGCGGAGGCCGCGGTGATCGCGGAGACGTTCGCCTCGGCGCGCGAGGAGGCCGACGGAAGCTCCGGCGCGCGTGACCTCGCCATCGCGGCGCGGGCCGAGTACGCGCGCGACCCCCACGAGGCGGCGCGTGCCCTTGCAAGGATCGCCCGTCCCGGGGACACCGTGCTGGTCCTCGGCGCCGGGGACATTCGTGTCGCCGGCGAGCGCCTGCTCGAGCTGCTGCGCGAGGCGCCGCCCGCATGACGGCCCGGCTCGGCGCCCGGGATCATCCGCTCTGGGAGCACACCTCGCTGCACATCGGCGGTCCGGCGGACTTCTACGTGAGCGCACGGAGCGAGGACGACCTCCTCGGGGCGATCACGGTCGCACGCGAGCACGAGCTGCCGGTCCTCATCCTCGGGGGCGGTACGAACCTGCTCGTGTCGGACCGCGGCGTCCGCGGCCTCGTGCTGCACAACCAGTGGAGCGAGTCGCAGGTCAACGGCACCATCGTGACCGCCGCATCGGGGACGCCTCTCGCGAGCGTCGCCGCCGTCGCGGCGCGGAACGGCATCGCCGGCCTCGAGTGGATGGCGACGGTCCCGGGGACCGTCGGGGGGGCGGTGCACGGGAACGCCGGCGCCTTCGGCAGCGAGACCGCGGACGCGCTGGTCGACGCGACGCTCGTCGACCTGAACGGTGGCGTCTGGACCCAGGACAACTCGGCATTCGGCTTCGCCTACCGGACGAGCACGCTGCAAGGGACCCCGATCATCTGCCTGCGGGCACGGTTCCGGGGAGCAGCGGGCGACCGCGCCGCCGCGGTCGCGAAGATCAAGGAGATGGCGAACGAGCGCATCACGAAGCAGCCGCTGGCGCAGCCGAACACCGGCTCCATCTTCCGCAACCCGCCCGGCGACCACGCCGGGCGGCTCATCGAGGACTGCGGCCTCAAGGGCGCGCGCGTCGGCGGGGCCCTGGTCAGCCGGAAGCATGCGAACTTCATCGTGAACACCGGCGGTGCGACCGCCGCCGACGTGTGGACCCTCATGCTGCGCTGCATGGCGGAAGTGCAGGCGCGGCATGGCGTCGACCTGGTCCCCGAGGTCGAACGGGTGGGAGAGTGGTGAGCGAGGGGAGCCGTCGCATCCGCGTCGGGGTGCTCACCGGCGGCGCGTCGGCCGAGCGCGACATCTCGCTCGCGACGGGCGCCCAGATCGCGGCAAGCCTTCACGCGGATCGCTACGAGATCGTCCTACTCGACCCCCTGGCGCTCATGTCGCGCAACCGCGCGCTCACCGCCGAGCAGCGCGGGCTGGCGCGCGCCCTCCAGGAGGAGGGCCCGCGGCCCGCGGCAGTGCCGACTCCGAGAACACTGCCGCGCGGCCTCGAGCAGCAGATCGAGAGCGCGTCGCGGTCTCTGGTGCCCGCCACCCGCGCGATCACGGCCGACGCGGAGCCGCTCGACGTCGTCTTCATCGCCCTCCACGGGCCGTGGGGCGAGGACGGCAGGATCCAGGGCCTTCTGGACACGCTCGGCATCCCATACACGGGCTCCGGGGTGCTCGCCTCGGCCCTGGCGATGGACAAGGTCATGGCGAAGACGGTCCTGGTCGCGGCGGGGATCGACGTCCCCCGTGGCATCGTCGTCACGCGCGCCGACGATCCGGCGGCCCGCTCCGTGCCGCTCCCCGCGTTCGTGAAGCCGGTGCAGCAGGGCTCGAGCGTCGGATCGACGATCGTCCTGCGCGCGGCCGGGCTCGAGGCAGCTATCGCGGATGCCCTTCGGTACGACGACCGGGCGCTCGTCGAGGAGCGTGTGCTCGGGCGCGAGCTCACCGTGGCGGTCATCGGGAACGATGAGCTCGAGGCTCTTCCGGTCATCGAGATCGTCACGTCGCACGCGTTCTTCGACTACGGCGCGAAGTACGACGCGGGCGAGAGCGACGAGATCGTCCCGGCCCGGATCCCGGATGCCGTCGCGAAGCGCGCGCAGGAGCTCGCGATCCGGTCCCATACCGCGCTCGGCTGTCGCGGCATGTCGAGGACGGACCTCATTTGGAGCGAGGATGGCCGCATGGTCGTGCTCGAGCTGAACACCATTCCCGGGATGACCGCGAACAGCCTCTTGCCGAAGGCGGCGCGCGAGGCGGGGATCCCCTTCGACATCCTGCTGGACAGGCTGGTCCGGTGGGCGCTGGAGGATGCTGATCGCCGCGCGCGCTGAGCGCGGGCGGTCCCGGGTGCCTCGAGCGCGCGGGAGGCCCGGCCGGCGGCCGATCGACCCCGCACGGGCGGGCGCCGGCCTCCTCGCAGGCGGCTGCCTCGCGGCGCTCCTGTGGCTGGCCGGGAGTGATGCGCTGGTCCTCCGGTCCGGGCAGGTGATCGGTGCGAGACACACCGAGCCGGCGGCTGCACTCCGCGCCAGCGGCCTCGAAGGCGCTCGGACCTTTCGCGCCAGCGCCGCGGAGGCCCGGGCGCGACTGCGGTCCCTCCCCGCCGTCCGGGACGCGTCCGTCGATCTCGACGTGCTGGGGACGTTCCGCATCGCGCTCGTGGAGCGTGAGGCTGCCGGCCGGTGGGTCGCCGGCGGTGCGGAGTGGTTCATCGACCGGGATGGCGTCCTGTTCCCATCGGCCGACCCGCAGGCCGCGCCGGCGCTGCGCATCCGCGACGACTCCGTGCCTCGACGCCAGGCCGGAGACCGGATCGATCGGGCGCTGCTGGACGCCGCACTCCGTCTCGCGGCGCTCGCCCCGGGTGAGCTACGCGCCGACATGCGCGCGCCGAGCGTGCGGATCGAGGCGGGTCCGAACGGCATCGTGCTCGCGAGCGGCGGTCGCTGGGAGCTGCGCTTCGGGAGCGTCGAACGATTCGAAGACAAGCTTGCGGTGGCGCGCCAGTTCCTGCGGAACGAGCCCGACCGGCCGCTAGACTACGTCGACGTGCGAAGCCCTGACCGCATCGTCTTCAGCCCCCGCTAGAGCCTCCGTCTTCTCCTCGCTAGGATGTGGCTTCCGCTCCTCGGCCTGGTCGCCGGTGTCCTGCTCGGTCTCGCGCTGCGTGTCAATCTCCCGATCGATCTCGCACGCTACACGGCGGTCGGCATCCTCGCGGCGCTCGACTCGCTGCTCGGCGCGTTGCGCGCGGAGCTCGAGGGCCACTTTTCCGCGCGCATCTTCCTGTCGGGCTTCTACACGAACGCGCTGCTTGCCGCAGCGCTGACGTTCCTCGGCGACCGGCTGGGGATCGACCTCTATCTCGTAGCGCTCTTCGCGTTCGGCTGGCGTATCTTCCAGAATGTGGCCGTGATCCGGAGGCACTTTCTATAGTCGAGCAATCGGTCCTCGTCGGCATCGACATCGGCACGACGAAGGTCTGCGTCCTTATCGGTGAGCAGAACCGCGGCGGCGTCGACGTCATCGGCATCGGTCTGGCGCCGTCGGATGGGCTCCGCAAGGGGATCGTGATCGACATCGATCGCACGGTCCAGGCCGTGCAGACGGCGGTCGAGGCCACCGAGCGGATGTCGGGCCTCAAGGTGCGCTCGGCGCTGGTCGCCATCGCGGGCAACCACATCGGATCGCAGAACTCACGCGGCATGGTCGCGGTGTCCGGCGGCGGTCACGATGTGGCACGCGAGGACACGCTGCGCGCGATCGAGGCAGCGCGTGCGGTGTCGATCCCGAACACGCGCGAGATCGTGCACGTGATCCCGCGCGGCTACGTGGTCGATGGCCAGTCGGGAGTGCGCGACCCGATCGGCATGAGCGCGGTCCGCCTGGAGGTCGAGACGCACATCGTGACGGCGTCGACGACGAGCGTGCAGAACCTCTCGAAATGCGTGCAGCGCGCGGGCATCGAGATCGACCAGCTGGTGCTCGCGCCCCTGGCGACCGGTGAGGCCGTGCTTGCGGGCGAGGACCGGGAGCTCGGCGTGTGCCTGGTCGACATCGGCGGCGACACGACCGACGTCGCGATCTACCAGGATGGGACCATCGCCCACGCGGCGACGATCCCGATGGGCGCGCGGAGCATCACGGCCGACCTGGGCATCGTGCTCCGTGTCACGCCTGATGTGGCCGAGAGCCTGAAGCTCCGGCACGGGACCGCCCTGCCGCTCGATGTCGACCCGGACGAAGTCATCCAGATCACCTCGATCGGCGAGGACGTCTCCCACGGGGTCACGCGGCGGCATGTCGCCGAGGTCATCGAATCGCGGGTCGTCGAGCTCTTCACCTACGTCGCGGCGGAGATCGAGAGCGCCGGCGCCACGAACCGGCTGCAGGCGGGGATCGTGCTCACCGGCGGCGGCTCCCTGCTCCAGGGACTGGCGCGCGCCGGGCGCGATCAGCTCGGGATGAGCGCGCGGGTCGTCGCGCCGACCGGTCTCGGCGGCCTCACGGACTCCGTTGCCACGCCGCAATACGCGGCCGCCAGCGGCCTGCTCCTGTGGGGAGCCCGCAGCTGGAACGACGGCGACGAGCGCGCCCGGGGCCGGGTCCCTGGCTCTGGCCTCGGCGAGCGCATCTCCAAGATCTTCCGCGGCCTGATGCCCTGATCTCGAGGCCGTTGGCCGGAAACGCTCGTCATGCAGATGAGGGCCACGAGGCGGGAGGGTGTTCAATGGCAGCCGCAGCGGGGTATAGTCCCCGCACATCCAGTCGACCATGTTGAGGCTCGGGGGAGGGGCAGCGGCATGGAAAATCCTGAGAAGGAGGCTGCCCCTCTCATGCCGCTACATTCGGACATCGAGAACTTCGCCCTCATCAAGGTCGTCGGCGTCGGTGGTGGTGGATCGAACGCCGTCAATCGCATGATCCGCGCCGAGCTCATGGGCGTCGAGTTCATCACGGTGAACTGTGACGCTCAGGCGCTGCTCCTCTCGGACGCGCCGCACAAGATCCGCATCGGCGACAAGATCACGCGCGGTCTCGGCGCGGGTGCCGATCCATCGGTCGGGCGCAAGTGCGCCGAAGACGACACGGAGAAGCTCT